>JBEDKD010000384.1:0-10037 GCA_041172365.1 Cyanobacteriota bacterium
GTATGTAATGGCGAGTAATGGAAAATATTCTAATAAATTTCTGGTTGGTGTTTTAAACTCAAAATTATTAACTTATTTTTATAGATTGTTATCTATGGAAGTGAAGAGAACATTGGCGCAAATTAAACCCACAATTTTAAAGAATTTACCTGTTAAATTGGACAATGAAAAAATGGTAAGACAAATTGAATCAACAGTCGAGCAAATCATTACAGCAAAAAAATCTAACCCTGATGCAGACACGATCGCGCTAGAAAAAGAAATTGATCAACTGGTGTATCAACTGTACGAATTAACGGAGGAGGAGATTAAAATAGTAGAAGGAGATATGGGATAATTTAAAAAAATTTAATCAGAAAAAACCGCATCGCGAAACCAAAGACTAACCCCCCCAGAGACACCAAAGCTAAAATCCCAAAAGCTTTCCATTTTTTATAACCCTGGGTTTGTAAATCTAGTCGAGCTAAAGCTTCCGCCGCGAGCAAAATTAAAGCATTACTAAAAAGGTGTAACCAAGTAATGATGACAACGAAAATAAAGGAAAAGAAAATAATGGAAAAAAACGCGACTTGATCAGAGCGAAACCAGCGTAAAATCAGTTGTTGAGTATTGCTGAGGGGGGAAGTTAATAACCACGCGAAAAGAAATACGATCACGATCGCGATCGTCAGGGTAGAATACCCGATATGTCTCACCAAGATCATCCAACCAAAGGTGCTATAAGTGAGAAATAGAAGTGTAAGGGAGAGACAGAGATTAATATTCACATTCTTTCCGGCTTAATAATGATTATAAGTTAGTAGAAATAACTTGGGCGAAACACCAGTAAATACACTTTTCGCGAAGGAAACAACCCGCGTAAAAGTTAATTTATAACTTTCTGGGAATAACGTCAAGGCTTCTCCTCGATTAAAATTTCTTGACTCCCCAGGTATCCCCCGATCTATCGCGATCGCATCCGTTTTCTGGAAATTGTGGGCCACAGACATTACAAAAAAGTCACTTTATGGTACAATAACTCTCAACTAATCTGCAATTATTATCTGATTTATGCCCGATAATTCTCTTAATTCGCCTCCTACGACTAAGACTCCTGATGGGGGTGTAAATGTCGATGCACGTTTGAGAAATTTCTTGATCGTTGTCGCCGCGATCGTGCTTTCGGTAGCCCTATTTTTCGGGTTAAATACTCAAACTCCTACGAGTTCCCTTTCGCAATTAGCCGCACAATCTACACCTTTTGATGTCGCGTTAACTAATCAAAAACCGACCTTATTAGAATTTTATGCTAATTGGTGTACCAGTTGTCAAGCGATGGCTCCTGAAATGGTAAAAATCAAACAAAAATACCAAGATCGTCTCAATTTTGCCATGCTTAATGTCGATAATACTAAATGGTTGCCAGAAATTCTCAAATATCGCGTTGATGGCATTCCTCATTTTGTTTTTTTTAATCCTCAAGGGAGCGCGATCGCGGAAACCATTGGAGAAGTCCCCGGACCGATTTTAGAAGCGAATTTAGACTCGTTAATCGCGGGCAATTCTCTCCCCTATGCTAATGCCACGGGACAAGTTTCTGCTTTTAATCCCCCTGTTTCTGCTCCGAAATCTAGTAGTACCAATCCCCTTTCTCACGGTAGTCAAGTTAAATAAGGAAGAAGGAAGAAGGAAGAAGGAGGAAGGAGGAAGGAAGAAGGAGGAAGGAAGAAGGAAGGAAGGAGGAAGGAAGAAGGAAGAAGGAAGAAGAAGGAAGGAAGGAAGGAAGAAGGGGAGAAACGGATTTTGACGGAGGGAACGGGTTTTAACTGTTAATTATTCTGTCTTCATCAATCAATCCCATTTTACCCGGATATTTTTTTTTACTTCTTCTTTCTATCCTTTTTCTCTTTTCTCACTTTCCATCTATCTCTTCTGTTGATTATTGTAACAAGAATAGGTGCGTAAGTCAAGAAAATTTAACATAAGAGAGGAAACGCGATCGACCAGATATAGCATCTCTTCAAATAAAAGTGTTATCATCAAAACGAGGCACTTTTTTCGTTATTAATAACTTAACCCCAGAAAAATTGTCATTGTTGCCCCCAAAATTGATATAATTATCAGTAAATCTTACCGAGCCAAGACTCTCCTAAGAGAATTAACTAAAAGTCCGAGTAACCCCCAAAAGATCCCTCCGGCACACCCAAGGTATAAGGATTTTCTATGGATGTTTCCTTACCCCCAGAATTATTTTGTCCCTTTCTCTCTCCCTACCCCGTCACCCTGATGACGGTAAATGTATCACGTCAAAAATTTTGTGAAACCATCAAATATCAACCCGGAGAATTATCCGGCTCTCTCACCCTTAAATGGATTGATTCACCCCAAAAAAAAGAACTTGAACGAGAAAAAATCAGACAATTATTAGCCGGAGAATTTGACTCATTTTCCTTAGAAAAATGCTATAAAAATCAAGAAAGTTCCCCCATTTGGATACATCAAACAGTGTCTTTGCTTCGAGATAATTCCGGCCAAGCTAAAGAGTTTTTGGTATTATTAGAAGATATCAGAGAACGGAAACAAGCCGAAGGAAAATTACAAAAAAGTGAAGCGCAATTAAAAGCCGCGGAGACTCTGGGAAAAATCGGTAATTGGGAATATGAATTTGCCACAGAAAAGATTACATGGTCCGACGAAACTTTTCACATTTTCGGCTTAGATGTAAATCCATCAGGACCCAGTTTTGCTGAATTTACTCGAATGATTCATCCCGATGACTTTGAAATGTGGCAAAGTCTTTTTTTCCAAGCCGTCAATGAATGTACACATTTTAAATGCCAATATCGGATTATTTGTAATAATGGTGAAATTCGTTATATTGATGTACAAGGGCAACCGGAAATTCAAGGGGAAAAACTCGTCTCATTTTTTGGTATTTTATTAGATATTACTGAACAAAAATTAACAGAAATTCAATTACAAAAAAGTTTAGAAAATTTAGAAAATAGTGTGATTAAACGTACAGTAGAATTACGGGAGAGTATCAAAAAATTAGAGGTAGAAATTAGTCAACGTGAAGAGATCGAATTACAACTACGTCAAAGTCAACGTCAATATCAAACTTTAACGGAAGTCGCGCCCGTTGGTATTTTCCGCACTACTATTTTAGGCAATTGTATTTATGTTAACGAACGTTGGTTAGAAATATCGGGTTTGACTTTAGAAGAAACTTTAGGCGATCGCTGGGGACAAGCCATTTATCCAGAAGATCGAAATCGTGTCTTTAATACTTGGCAAGATGCTGTGATCAATAATATTCCTTTTATCTCGGAATATCGCTTTATTAATAAGCATAAAAAAGTGACTTGGGTGTTGGGCCAAGCTGTGGCAGAAAAGGATGAATTTGGTGAAAATATTGGCTTTGTCGGGGCTATTGTTGATATTACCCAAAGGAAACAAACCGAAGAAAATTTATTACGCATTAGTAAAGCCGTAGAAAGTGCCGCCGACGCGATCGCGATCACCGATGCCGTCGCGACTCCTATTTATCATAATCGTGCCTTTTCCCAATTATTTCAATATGAGACACCAGAAGATTTTAATAACGCGGGTGGGATCTCGGAAATTTTTACAGATACCGCGGTGATGCAGGAAATCTTTAGTACCATTATGCGGGGTTATTCTTGGAGTGGCGAAATTGAAATGCAGTCTCGTAGTGGTTATATTATTGATGTCTTTATTCGTGCGGACGCGATTAAGGATCAAGGGGGTAAAATAATTGGTTTAATTGCCATTATTACTGATATCACTGAGCGTAAATTAGCAGAAGCAACCCTCCGTCAACAAGCGCAAATTATCGAACAAATGCGCGATGCTATTATTACCACTGATTTAGCGGGAATTATCACCGGATGGAATAAAGGTGCCGAAAGATTATATGGTTATACATCAGCACACGCGATCGGTCAATCTATCATATTTATTCATCCCCAAGAAACTCATCAATTTCTCCTAGAAGAAATTTTACCACGTCTTTTTCACACCGGAAATTTTGAAGGCGAAATTAAAGGAATGCGTCAGTCGGGAGAAATCTTTGATAGTTTGTTATTATTATCTTTACAACGGGGAAATTTTGGTCAAGCCTTAGGCATTATTTTCTATAGTATGGATATCAGTGATCGTAAGCGTCAAGAGGCGGAAAAAAACGCCCTTACCCAACGTCTTTCTCTCCTGATTCAACAAACACCGATGGCCTTGGTAGAATGGAATACTAATATGGAAATTGTTGCCTGGAACCCCGCGTCAGAGAGGATTTTTGGCTATAAAACAAGTGAAGTTTTAGGGCATCGCTGGATTGACTTAATTATCCCTGAATATTTACGAGATGAGATGAATAAAATACGCGGGACTTTGATTGAAAATCGGGAGGCAAGTCATAGTATTAATGAAAATCTCACCAAAGATCGAGGCATTATTATTTGTGAATGGTATAATAATCCTTTAGTTGATGAAAAAGGGAATATTATTGGATTAGCTTCTTTAGCCCTTGATATTACCGATCGCCAACGGGCAGAAGACGCGTTACGGGAAAGTGAATCTCGTTTTCGGGCTTTAGCAAGTCGGGCAGAATTACTCAATCAATTAACCCAACAAATTCGTCAATCTTTAGAAATCGATCCCATTTTAGAAACCCTTTGCCAAGAAATTTATCACTTATTACAAGTTGATCGCTGTTTATTTCTGTGGTATCATCCACAACAATATATTTGGGAAGCCGTCAAAGAAGCTCGTTATCCAGAATTATTAACCAATTTAGGTGATTATCCTGTGGAATTGATGGGGATATTACCCCAAGAATTAATTGAGGTCAAATTAATTGAAGTTTCCGATGTTAAATTTGTGTCTGATTATCGGTTTCGTCAATTTTTAGAAGGTTTAAAATATGCTTCTTTTTTATGTATTCCTGTTATTACAAATTCCGGCAAAATGGGTGCTTTTTCCATTAGTATGACTCGTCATATACGTTATTGGAGTGAAGATGAAATTCACTTAATGCAAGCCATTGCTAATCAATTGGAAATTGCTATTAATCAGGCTGAACTCTACGAAGAAACTCGTCACAAAGCACGCGTCGCCCAAGCTCAAAGTCGTCAATTACAAAAAACATTACGAGAGTTACAGCAAACTCAATCCCAATTAATTCAAAGTGAAAAAATGTCATCATTAGGTCAATTAGTCGCGGGCATTGCCCACGAAATCAATAATCCCGTTAATTTTATTTTTGGTAATTTAATTCATGCCGAAACTTATACCAATAATTTGATGGAATTAATTAATCTTTATCAACAACATTATCCAGAGCCTCCCCAGACTATCCAAGACGCGATCGACGCGATGGAGTTAGATTATATGATCGAGGATTTGCCTAATTTAATGAACTCCATGAAAGTAGGCTCTCAACGCATTGAAGAAATTGTGCGATCCTTAAGAACTTTTTCCCGTCTGGATGAGTCGGAAATGAAATCTATTGATATTCACGCGGGGATTGATAGCACTTTATTAATTTTAAATAGTCGTTTAAAAAACCGAAATGATCGCCCCGCCATTCAAATTATTAAAGAATATGGTAATATTCCCCAAGTTCAATGTTATGCCGGACAACTTAATCAAGTCTTGATGAATTTACTGAATAACGCGATCGATGCCTTAGAGGACGCGATGCAACAGGGAAAATGGACAAAAGGAAAAACTGATTTAGGTGAATTTCCCCTGATTAAAATTCATACCGCGTTTCCCGATGAGAATGATCGCGTCTTATTAAAAATCACAGATAATGGTTGTGGGATAAGTAAATCCGTTCAAGAACACATTTTTGATCCTTTTTTTACGACAAAACCCGTAGGCCAAGGTACAGGTTTAGGATTAGCCATTTGTTATAAAATTATTGTGGAAAAACATAAAGGTTCCCTCCGTTGTGTATCAACACTGGGAGAAGGAGCCGAGTTTATTATAGAAATTCCCCTGCGGCAAAAAAAATATTGATCAAGGGTTTGTCGTCAACCCTTTAAGGCTGTCATTTTGACATGATTTATGACAAATTTATCTTTGAGACTACACATAACGCACAATTTTATGTCACAATAGCAATCACACTGTCAGCCATCTCAAACTTAACCCAAAACTCGATGATGGAACCTAAAATTAACCCTTCGGGCAACGTTGTCAAACGCGCTCCCTCAAAAACAACGATCGCGCCTCAACCTCAAAAGTCACGGCGACGTATTCCCAAAACGACTCAAAAACTACTTCCCCCAAGCCCGACTCCCCAAGGTCCCCAAAAACCGAAAAGTGCGGCTTCTATTCCTTGGTTAAAGTGGTTAGCCCAATGGACTGCTTTGGCCATTTTATTTGGGGGGACCAGTTTAGTCGCTCTCGGTACATGGTTAAGTGTGCAATTAATTCTTGATCCCGATTTAGGTTTATCGATCAATCAAAAATTACCTAAGTGGACACAAATACCCATTCCCCTGAAAGGATCTGCCCAAACTTTAGGGCAAATTAAATTAAGTTTAGAAAAAGCCGGATTTGTCGCGGGGAAACCGATCGCGTTACCCAAATCCGAAGAAAAACGAGGATTTTTCGCCGGACTTCCCTCGGATTTATTATTACCTGTATTAGTTAATAAAAATGATCCTTCTCGTTTAATCTGTGCCAAAGCTTGTCCACAAATCATTGAATTACGAGTCTATGAATCAGTCCCAAATCCTCAACAAGATCCCAACGGAGCGCAATATTATCGTTTAGTTAATCAATATCCAGTGGAAGGAGTTGCCGCGTCTTTTGTCGTCGCGTCCACGCCGATTTTTAGTGGTATTCAAGGTTCCAATAAATCCGTTCCCTTAACTCACGCGAATTTAATTGAAGGAAAAGGCCCTGGTGTGGGCGCCTGGTTCAGCATCAGTGGTCAAAAGACAGAAAATAATAACAAAATTACCTATGGTCAATTGCTCCATTATAATCCCAAATATTATCATATTATCGCGTTGACGGATTGGGTTTCTAGTGGGGAACGTCTCCCCTCTTGGCAACAAATGAGTCGCGAAGGGGAACCGGAATTAGTAATTGATCGCACGGAAGGTTTAGATCCTTTATTTAGCGTTTATCAAGTGAAACCTCGTCCTTTTACACCTAATCCAGTGCAATTAACAAGTTTATCATTAGATGAACCCGCGTTATCTGATGAGGGTTATAAACACGCGCTTTGGTTAGCCCGCAATGGTTTATGGTCGATCGCGCTTGATAAATTAACCACATTTCGAGCAAAATATCAAGGAAATTGGACGGTTAAAGCCCAAGGGCAAATGGATTTTATTCGCCTTCATTCTAAAATCACTCAAGGACAAGCGATCGCGTCTTTGTCAAATCCCACTCAAAAGATTTTAGCCAATTTAATAGATGCCCGTTGGAGAGAAGCCTTAGATATTTTTGAAACCGAAACCGATAAGAGTTTGGAACTCTCGAAGTTATTAAAACAGGAAAGAAATGCACTGCAAAAACGCCTGGATACGGTAGAACAAATTACACCCGATCGCCCGGAGGTACAAATTTGGAACGCGTTAATTATTGCCGCGACGGATGGACGTACCCCCGCGTTAAATTGGTTACGTGATCGTGATTTAGAGCCAAGTACCCGCGATCGGGCTAAGACTTTAATTAATCTTATGGAAAAAGCACCTTAAAAGAATAGAGTTATAATATTTAAGGCTCGTAACTATAGCATTTTTAAATGAGATGTAAATGTGGAACGGGCTCAGATCCCGTCACAGGCAAGATGCCTGTGCCACAAGTTTCACCTCTGAAATGGAAACAGTATAAAACATCATTCCCCCTTTAAAATCATTATGACACCGATGATCGCGAATAACCTTTCTAACCTCAATGGTAGTAACGGCTTTATCATTAATGGAACGAACCCCAATGAAGGCTTTGGTAGTGCCGTCAGTAAAGCAGGAGATATTAATAACGATGGCATAGATGATGTCATGGCAAGTAGTCCCTTTGCCGCGTTCAATAAAGTTGCCAATGCAGGTACAACTTATGTCATTTTAGGAGAAACGGGTACATTTCCCGCGACAATTAATATTTCCGAGATCAACGGAAATAAGGGTTTTGTCATTAATGATAATATCGGTTATGAATTTTCCGGCAATGATATCACCTCATTAACAGATATAAATGGCGATGGGATTAATGATATTATAATCGGAGCCGAATCCGCGTCTCCCAATACAAAAATTAGGGCAGGTAAAGCATATATCATCTTTGGCAATAGCGGGACAACTACCAATATAAATCTATCTCAAATCAATGGAAAAAACGGTTTTGTGATTAATGGATCACAACCGGAAGACTTTTTAGGTTCCGCGGTTAGTCCCGCGGGAGATATTAATGCCGATGGGATTAATGATTTTATTATAGGTTCCCGTTTTGCCTCTCCAAATCTTCAAACTGGCGCGGGAAAAACATATATTATTTTTGGCAAATCTCAGGGATGGCCAAGCCAATTTGATCCTAACACACTGGATGGTAATAATGGCTTTGTTGTTAACGGTATTACGCCCAATGAATTTTCCGGTAGTGCCGTAAGTAAATTAGGCGATATTAACGGCGATCGCGTCGATGATATAATCATAGGAGCCCCCAATGCTTCTCCCAATGGGAAAATCGGAGCAGGTAGAAGTTATGTAGTATTTGGTAAACCCGGACAATCCCAAGCACAATTAAACCTATTATCACTCAATGGTAATGGTTTTAGCCTCAATGGTATTGATGCCAACGAAGCCACGGGAACAGCCGTTACTAGCGCAGATATGAATGGGGATGGCATCAATGATATAATCATAGGAGCACCCAAGGCGTCTCCTAATGGTAAAACCAGCGCAGGTAGAATTTATGTAGTATTTGGGAAAGCCGGAACATTTAATCCCACAATTGATCTATCAACATTAAACGGCCAAAACGGCTTTATTATTAATGGTATTAATGCCGGAGATAAGACAGGGGAAGCATTAGCAACAGTCCCCGATATCAATGGAGATGGAATAGATGATTTAATTATGGGATCACCCGGAGCATCCCCCGATGGCAAAGAATTCGCGGGAAAAGTTTACGCGTTATTTGGTAAACAAGGAACATTCCCAGCTATTGTTAATTTAACCGATATTAATAGCACCACAGGATTAGTTTGGAATGGTACAGAAGCCGGAGAAGAAGCCGGTGCTTCCGTCAGTAGTGCCGGAGATATTAACCGTGATGGAATTAATGATTTGATTATTGGTGCGCCCTTAGCTTCTCCCAATGGGAAAGAGAATGCAGGAAAGAGTTATGTTGTCTTTGGAGCCAAGACAGTTTCAGTTTATACCGGAGTGCTCATCAATGGAACTAATAATAATGATACCCTCACCGGAGGCAATGGCAATGATATCATTAATGGATTAGGAGGAAATGACGCGATCGCGGGTTTAGGGGGAGAAGATAGTCTCTATGGAAACGGAGGAAATGATTATATTGTAGGAGGTTTAGGCTATGATAAATTATTTGGAGGCCAGGGAAACGATACCCTCGATGGAGGGAAAAATGACGATATTTTAAGAGGAGATAAAGGCAATGATTCTTTATCAGGAAAAGAAGGCAACGATCTCTTAATAGGAGGCGCAGGAAATGATAACCTTTCCGGTGGTCAAGATAATGATACATTAAGGGGAGACAAAGGAAACGACTTCCTAAATGGAGGGCAAGGATTAGATATTTTAGAGGGTGGTTTAGGACGCGATACTTTTGTTTTAGCTCCCAATTCAGGACGAGATATTATTCTGGATTTTCAAAAGGCACAAGATATAATAGGATTAACAGGAGGATTGACATTTAATCAATTAGGGATTAGTCAAGTAGATAATGGCACAACCTCTATTCGCGTAAAAAGCACAGGTGAAGTGATAGCATTATTAAATGGAGCGATCGCGACATCATTAAATTCTAAAGATTTTGTCATTATTTAA
>JBEDKD010000385.1:0-13767 GCA_041172365.1 Cyanobacteriota bacterium
TTTTGCCTATTGACATTCTCTCTCTTTTCTTGGTGTCTTGGTGTCTTGGTGGTTATCGCACAGTTTTGGGATTATTAAACACAAAGACACTAAGACACAAAGGGGGGATTTTCTCTCTGAGGGGAATTAATGAAGATAAGAATTGCTCCTCACCTTTTGCCTATTGACATTCTCTCTCTTTTCTTGGTGTCTTGGTGTCTTGGTGGTTATCGCACAGTTTTGGGATTATTAAACACAAAGGCACTAAGACACAAAGGGGGGTTTTCTCTCTGAGGGGAATTAATGAAGATAAGAATTGCTCCTCACTTTTTGCCTATTGACATTCTCTCTCTTTTCTTGGTGTCTTGGTGGTTATAGCACAGTTTTCGGGATTATTAAACACTAAGACACTAAGACACAAAGGGGGTTTTCTCTTTTATCAAACTTGAGAGCCCTAATTTCCCTGGACAATTTGTATAGATTATTCATTTTTTTTAGGAGTTATTAGAAAGGAGATTTTGACGGATGATTTCTTTGGCAATGGCTTCGGCAACTGGCACACAAATTGAATTACCAATTTGTTTATAACTTTCACTAGCATTGGGATGGCTTTTAAAGGTTTCGGGAAAACCCATTACCCGATAACATTCCTTGAGGGTTAATTTTCGTACTCTATCTTTTTCGGGAATATAAATAAAAAATCGCCCTGATGTTTCTTGTGACGGTAGCGTAGGATGTACGCCATCTATTGAGTAAATTCGATTAGGTTGACGATGAACTCTTGACAAATGTTCTGTATTTGGACGCACGCCTTTTTTCCAAGTCCCTTTATTTCTATACCCGACAAACAATAAACCTGAAGTTTGCTGACGTGGACTATTTATTAAGGTGTATTCTGATTTATCTAACCACTCAAATTTCCCTTCTTTCTCCAGAAACTCCCTGAGTTTGGGAGTGA
Source organism: Cyanobacteriota bacterium (assembly GCA_041172365.1). Classification (GTDB taxonomy): domain Bacteria; phylum Cyanobacteriota; class Cyanobacteriia; order Cyanobacteriales; family Microcoleaceae; genus JBEDKD01. The sequence goes on from JBEDKD010000385.1 coordinate 938, forward strand.
TTTTTATGGGGAGATTAGAAAAGTTAAATTCTTGGTATTTTGTGCCAATGATGAAAATTCTTTCTCGGTGTTGAGCTACCCCAAAGTCTTTGGCATTCAAAATTTTATAGGTGACGTTGTAGCCTAATTTTTTGAGACTTTGGAGAATAACTTTTAAGGTATTTCCCCTATCGTGATAAATCAAATGTTTGACATTTTCTAAAACGATAACGTTAGGTTGTTTCACTTCAATAATTCGACAAATCTCGAAAAACAAAGTGCCTCTGGTATCTTCAAAGCCGCGTTTTTTTCCACAAATACTAAAAGGTTGACAAGGAAAACCGGCTACCAAGACATCAAAATTTTCGATTTTTTCGGGGTTGAATTCTCGAATATCGCCGAAGGGGATATCGTTAAAGTTATTGTTATATACTTCTTGACAGGCTTTGTTAATTTCGCTAGAGAAAAGACATTGAAAGCCGACATTTTCAAACGCAAGTCTAAATCCTCCTATCCCGGCGAATAAATCAATAAACTTCATGGGGGGTTACAGGTTGTTGAAAACAAATATTTGGGGATTCTATCATAAAAAGTCAGAATCCGGTAAATTTTGTGCTTTGAGGCTACCGTGAGAATATATGACGTTGTACAGGGATGATTTTAAGAGGGGCGAAAAATTTTTTCCTTATTTATCAATAGACAACTCCCAAAAATCATGTCAATCCCAGGCAAGATGCCTGCGCCACAATATTTGTTGGAGATGTCTAATAGTTTCAGCTTAGGTAAATTTGACTATCATCCTGCAACGATGCAACGCGGTTATGTTTATCGTAACTTATTATGTGCTATAAATATTGGCGTTAAACCTGTCGTTACTCACTCTGACAATGGAATTTGAAGATTTTTATGTTTGCGATCGCGATATTCCCGATCAGCTTTTATCGGATTATCAGAATGCTGACTCTATCGCGGTTGATACGGAAACAATGGGACTTTTACCTTGGCGCGATCGACTCTGTTTAGTACAATTATGTGATAGTAAAGGACGAGGCTCCGCAATTCGGATCGCGAAAGGACAAAAAGAAGCTCCCAATTTAAAACAATTACTGGAAGCGAAACATATTCTCAAAGTCTTTCACTTTGCCCGTTTTGATCTGGCTACCTTACGTCATCATTTAGATATTCATGTTAATCCTATTTTCTGCACTAAATTAGCCAGTAAATTAGCCAGAACTTACACCAGTAAACATGGATTAAAAGACTTAATTCAAGAATTAGAAAAAGTTGAACTCGATAAAAGTTCTCAATGTTCTGATTGGGGAAATGCGGTTAATTTATCCGATGAACAATTACGCTATGCCGCCAATGATGTCCGCTATTTATTAAAGGCTAAAGATAAATTAATCACCATGTTAAAACGGGAGGATCGGTTAGAATTAGCTCAACAATGTTTTGAGAGTTTACCTGTTTTTGTTACCTTGGATTTATTACAATATCAGAATGTTTTTGAGCATTAAAAATCGGTATTATCTCGTAAATATCCTAATAAATGTTGATAGCTATTGACCAGGATAAAACCAGGATAAAACCACAATATCACCATGACATCCTAATCCGTACTTCATTTGCTATCATTAAAAAGTGCGTGTCCTCGCGCTACTCGATTCTCCTAGGAGATAGTGATTACCGCGAGGACGTGCATTCGCTTTTTTATCGGCTTTCTAACTCCCGCAAACGTGCTTCTAATTCCTGAATTTTTAACTCGGCATCGACTCGGGCTTGTCGTTCTTTTGCCACTTCCTTTTCTGCTTGTTCCGCACGCTCTTCAGCAGCTAATAAAAGATTGCCATTTTCCTCCCAAAAACGTAACCAAGGTAATTCGACTCCTTGATACACTCCTCGCCAGATTCCTAATTCAATACCCAGGGGAGAAATCGGATAATTTCCCCGCTCATTGGGTAACATTAATTGAAATTGGTTTTCGACATGACGATAAACTTCGATACTTGCTTTTTTTACTTCATAAATGCCATAAAATGCGGGTCGAATAATACGCTCATACACCCAAAATTTGCCTTTTCGGGGTGTGATATCCCTTTCTTCACTACCATCACCGGAGACAAATTCTAAAATAATTAACGGTGGCATTAATTCTTGCCACATTACATAGGATCGTCGCATTTCACCGTTTAATGTTGGTGGTACATTTGGTACATAAAACCAGTCCGGTGCTTCGGCTCCTTTTTCTAAAGGTTCTGGGGGTTCTGGAAGTCGCCAATAAATGCCACAATCTTGACCGATACAATATTGTCCGTCGGGATGTAATTGCTCTAAAATCGGACGAATGGATGTTGTTAAAAGAATACTTTGGGGGTGTTCTTGAAAGTTTTTCACAAAGGTTCCGTCTGAGTCTGGTAATTGGGTATGATCGGGAAATCTTTTTATTAAAATTTCCTCGGTTTCGGTAATTGTTGTCATATTCACCTCTTAAATGATGATCTTTAGTTTTGGTATTGTAACATAACCGTAAGCTAGTAAGACGACATTTTTTATGTTACAATCTCAGTCTTGATTTGTCAAACTCTCTACGGTTGGTCTGAATTTCTGATAGGAGAACGCGGTTTTATTGGGAAATTTTGACAATGGGGTTGTGGGAGTCTTGGGTTTGTTAAAATTAGACGCGAGCCAGAGACTCAGACTGGCAAATTATACTACTAAAATTTATCTAAACCCTAACCCAATGATTACCGAATCTTTACCTTGATGTCATAAGCTCATAACTGGAACCTTTCTACCAGTTTTTTTTACTGGAATTTATCGGTATGTCTATTATTTCTAATACTCTTGTTGCCGTATCTCCGTCTCATCCATCCACCATTGAACGTCATTTACATTTTTATCGCAAGGGTGAAAGTATTCCTTTATTTTCCCAAGGTATTTGGCAAGTTTGTCAAGGGTTAGTGCAATTGACTACTCTTTATCCAACGGGTGACTATGGTTTATTAGGTTGGTCCGGTCCTTCTATGTGTTTTGGTCTTTCTTTGACTCATTTACAAACTTATTACGCGATCGCGCTTTCTGATGTGTATTTAATGTTTCATTCTCTTTTGGAACTGGAATCTTCACCACAATTAGCCCATAAATTATTGCCTCAAATGGTAAGACGGGTGCAACAAATGGAAGCTTTATTAGCTATTTCTGGTCAACGACGGGTCGATGATCGTCTTTATCAATTATTATTATTTTTGAAGCAGGAATTTGGTCAATCTATTGCGGAGGGAACTCGTTTAAATATTCGTTTGACTCATCAGGATATCGCCAACGCGATCGGCACTACTAGAGTTACGGTAACGCGGATGTTAGGACGGTTGGAAAAAAAGGGTTTGATTTCTCGCAATCGTCGCGATCGCGGTTTGATTTTAACTAAACTGTTTGTCAGTGTTTCGGATTTATTTGGCAGTAAAAATCTCGCGGTTTAATGATATAAAATCATACAAAAACCTGGTTTATTGGGGAATATTTATCATTAAAAGTAACAAGTATTTTCCCAATAAACGGGTTATTGTAGTAATATAATGAGGACTTTTACTCTTCCAAATGTTAAAATTTGAGCAGGAAACGGCAAAACCCCAACCCCCCCTTGTGATACCAAGCAAATTGACAACGTGGTGAGATGGCTCAAACAACGGAAAATCGTGCTTAATACCCGTCTCCTCTAATCGTAGCTATTTCTAGTTAACCAAAGATTCCCTCATACTGCATAATAAGAAAGCCTGTCCTTTATATATAAAATCTTGAACTATGCGAACCCACTATTGCGGCGAATTGCGAAGCGAAGATATTGGTAAAACCGTCACCCTTTGTGGATGGATCGATCGTCGCCGCGATCATGGAGGTGTGATATTCTTAGACTTGCGCGATCGCGCTGGTTTAGTCCAAATTGTCAGCGATCCCCAACGCACTCCTGACTCCTATCATAACGCGGAAACCTTACGCAATGAATATGTCGTCAAAATAACCGGCCGTGTTTCCCAACGCCCTCCCGAATCCCTTAACCCGAAATTACCCACGGGTGAAATCGAAATTTATGCCGATGAAATTGAGTTACTCAATGGTGTCAGAAAACAGTTACCTTTCCAAGTTTCTACTACGGAAACTGAAACAGTACGCGAAGATTTACGCTTAAAATATCGCTATTTAGATTTAAGACGCGATCGGATGACGCGCAATCTCCAATTACGTCATCAAGTCGTAAAAGCTATGCGTCGCTATCTCGAAGATCAACAAAATTTTATCGAAGTAGAAACCCCTATCTTAACACGCTCTACCCCGGAAGGAGCGCGTGATTATTTAGTACCAAGTCGCGTTAATCCTAGTGAATGGTTTGCTTTACCCCAGTCACCTCAATTGTTTAAACAATTATTGATGGTAGCAGGATTCGATCGCTATTATCAAATTGCTCGTTGTTTCCGTGATGAAGATTTACGCGCCGATAGACAACCGGAATTTACCCAATTAGATATGGAAATGAGTTTCATGTCTGTCGAGGAAATTTTGGAATTAAACGAAGGGTTAGTCTGTCATATTTTCCAAACCGTAAAAGGGATTGATTTACCACGGCCTTTTCCCCGTTTAAGCTATGCTGAAGCAATGGGACGTTATGGAAGTGATAAACCCGATACTCGTTTTGGTTTAGAATTAGTCGATGTTTCTGACTTAATGAAAGATTCCGGGTTTAAGGTATTTTCTGGTGCGGTTGCTTCCGGTGGTATCGTGAAAGTTTTACCCATTCCTGGGGGTAATGATGTTATTTCTAATGTCCAGATTAAACCCGGTGGTGATTTATTCAAAGAAGCCTGTGACGCGGGGGCGAAGGGGTTAGCTTATATTCGTGTACGCGAGAATGGTGAAATTGATACCATTGGTGCGATTAAGGATAATTTAAGTGCTGAACAAAAAGCGGAATTATTGACTCGTACCGGAGCCAAATCGGGGGATTTATTATTATTTGGTGCGGGGGATACTTCCACGGTGAATAAAACTTTAGATCGTTTACGTTTAGTGATTGGCGATCGCTTAGGATTAATCGATCATAGTAAAATGAATTTGTTATGGGTTGTCGATTTTCCCATGTTTGAATGGAATGCGGATGAGAAGCGTTTGGAAGCATTACATCACCCCTTTACAGCACCAAAAGAAGAAGATTTACAGGATCTCAAAAATGCCCGCGCTCAAGCCTATGATTTGGTATTAAATGGCACGGAAATTGGTGGCGGCTCTCGACGGATTTATCAACGGGATATTCAAGAACAAGTCTTTGACGCGATCGGTTTATCGGAGGAAGAAGCCTATAATAAATTTGGCTTTTTGTTAGACGCGTTTGAATATGGAACTCCTCCTCATGGTGGAATTGCCTATGGGTTAGATCGAATGGTAATGTTATTAGCTGGAGAGGAGTCTATTCGCGATGTTATTGCATTTCCGAAGACGCAACAAGCCCGTTGTGTCTTAACGAATGCGCCATCGGGAGTCGATGAGAAACAGTTGAAGGAATTGCAAGTAAAATCGACTTATCAACCCAAGAAAGCATAATCGACATCTCTAAAAACTACTTTCGGGTAAGCATCACGGAGGGAGTGTCGGGAGCATCTCAAAGAAGCAAAAAAAACTGTAGTGGGTTGGCGTAGCCTGTGCGTAGCCTGTGCGTAGCCTGTGTGGAGCATCAGAGCGTCTCGCTCTCTATTAGATCCCTAGGGAGCGAGACGCTCCCACTACCAATTGACAATGAGATGCTCCCTTCCTATCTGTGCCCGAAAGCAGGCAAGATGCCTGCACTACTTTCCATAATGACGTGAGCTAACACGATCGCGCTCAGTCGAAACTGGGTTTCTTCACGAATAGGGGTGGGTTTATCTAGGATTTTGTCTGACGGATTATCTTCGCTAACTCCTCTATTCTTGATGCAGAAAATAATGAACGTAACGGCAATTTGATGGCAAAATGTTTCTCAATTTCTACGCCGAGAATTATCATCAGTAAAGAGTTTCCTCCCAAATCAAAAAAATCATCTTCAACTGAAATCGGTTGAGTTTGGAGAATATTTTGCCAAATCTCTATCAGTTTTGTTTCCAGTGCATCGATCGTCAAGACTGTTTTTGGGGTTGTCCTTTGCTCAAGTAATGGCGTAATTGTACCGTTTTTATTGATGTTGGCTACAGATGATTCATGGGGTATTTGTAAACATCGCCCTTGCATTTCTGGACTGAGTAGTTCTGCATATTGAGCGATCGCCAATTGGGGACTATCGACAATCTTATGCAGTAGCTTCTCAAATTCTTGCAGGTAGCTAGAGATGGTTTGAGCTTCAAATAAATCTGTATTATAGTAACACCGTAACACTAATTTATTCTCGGTTTCTAAACCATCAATAAAGAGATCGAAGTTTTCGTAATATCGAGGCCCGATCGAACTTTCAACCGTTAATCCGTCTAAGTGAAGTTGTTGCGGTTTCGTCACTCTATCAACATTAAATCTAATCGAAATTAAAGGAATTCGGTTGGGTTGTCGGCTCAACTTTAACTTTTTCAGCAAACTGCCAAATGTAAGCTGATGATGTTCAATATCTGACATTAAAGTGTCCGAGCGCGATCGTAAATACTCTAAAAAAGTGATTTGTGGGTTAATCTGAGTGCGCGAAGGCAGTAAATTCACACAATGTCCGATTAATTGCAATTTATCGCTTACAGATTGTCCAGCGATCGCGATACCGAGAACAAAATCTGGCTGTTGGGTAAGGGAATAGAGAAAAACTTCAAAAGCTGCCGTTAACGTAATCATAAATGTAGCCCCCTGACTCATCCCGATTTTTTTCAGGGGGACGATAGTTGTGGCTGGAATCTCCCAATTTTCGCGATCGGCCTTAAAACTTCGCTCTTGGGGATAGGCGCGATCGGTGGGCAAATTTAAGGGGGGAACGGGGGGATTAAGTCGATTTAACCAATAGTTTTCCGCCACTAAATAGGCTTCTGTCCTCATCTGTTGTTGCGACCAAATAGCATATTCACTGAAGGGAATAACATCAGGAAGCTTGGGGATTTCTCCTCGTTTTTTGGCATTGTAAAGGGTTGATAACTCAGCATAAAATACTCCTAAAGACCAACCATCAAAAATAATATGATGGGCGGTAAACAGAAGTCGATGTTCTTGGGGACTGAGCCTAATTAATTTCACCCGAAATACTGGTCCCCAAATCAAATCGAAGGGTTCATTGACGGCATCGGCTTGAATCTTTTGCCAAGCTTTTTTTTGCTCATCAATAGATTGTTTTTCTAGTGAAATCAAAGGGATATCAAACTTGATACTAGGAGCAATACATAACTGACAACCATCGGGACTAAAGGTACTTCTCAGAGATTCATGTCGTTGGACGATCGTAGAAATAGCAAAGTGCAACGCCTCTATATTGAGAGAACCCGATAAATTTAGCTCCATAGAGAGATTGAAGGCACAATTCGCATCGTCTCCCATCTGTACAGAGAGCCAAATTTCCTTTTGTGATTCTGTGGTGGGGACTGTTGACTGTAATTCCCCCTTGGCAAAGGGGTCAAAATCTACAGGGATGAAAAGGGGTTTTGACATATACTAAATGCTCCCAAACTGGTGATATCTACAAACTTTTTATTAGTTTTAGAAACCGGGTTTCTGGGTATATCTCTAGTTTTAAAGCGAAGATTTTTCCGAGAAACCCGGTTTCTTGGTGTGATATCTACAAACTTTTGATCAGTTGATAACCACCTGTTTCTTGATCTTGAAAATACCAACCCGGATTTCCTTGGGGATCTCGTCCTAATTTAGCTCCTGGGAGAGGAGGCTGATTTTCTGGATTTTTGCTGAAGTTGGTATCGGTAGCCGTCACTATCTGTCCGAAAAAACCTGCCTGTTGCAGTGATTTAACACTGTCACAAAAAGCATCAATTACCGCTTGAATTTCTCCATCAGAGTGAGCAAGGGTGAGGAATATCGGTCGGTTTTCTTGGATATAGATTCCTCGCTCTCGCAATAAATAGAAAAGCAGTTCCGAATAACTGATGTCTTGGGTAAATTTCAGCATCATCAGAGAGCCAAAATTCACCATTTTCAGTGGTGCTTGGATGGAGTCAAAATAATTGTTTAGGGTTGTCACCATCTGATGCGTTTTCTGATTTAAAAGGGTATGTAACTCGTCACCCTTTTGTTGAAAATAAGACAATATTGCTTTAGCTGCTGCCATTGCTAAGGGATGACGGACAAAAGTTCCGGCTAAAAAGGTGACTCCGACTTCGGGAACTGATTCGTCTCCGTATTGCCAAAATCCGCCATCTAAAGCATCCATAAAACGCGATTTTCCGGCAATTACACCGATGGGCATTCCTCCCCCCACAATTTTGCCGTAAGTCGCGATATCTGCTTGAACGCCAAAGGCTGCTTGCGCTCCCGATGGGTGTATTCTGAAACCTGTAATCATTTCATCAAAAATGAGAACTGTTCCTGATTTGTCGCACAATTGACGAAGCTGACGGAGAAATTCTTGGGGTTGAATATCAGGATAGCGACTTTGCACGGGTTCAATTAAAATTGCAGCTAAATCATCCGCCAATTCTGCCAGAATTTTCAATGATTCAGGGTTATTATAATCAACTACTACCATATTTTGCAGGGCTTCTGGCATAATACCACAAGCGCCCGGAATGGCTCGGTAGTCTTTGGTTGGACGAACAATTACCTCATCACAAATGCCGTGATAACCTCCTGAAAAAATGGCGATTTTGCTGCGATTTGTCACTGTACGAGCAATTCGCATCGCTCCTAATACGGCTTCTGAACCCGTATTACAAAATGTGGCGCGATCGAAGTTAGTCATCTGGCAAATTAATTGTGCGACTTCTCCAGCGAGAAGCGTCATTGGCCCAATTTCTATTCCCTTTTCCAATTGTGTCGCGATCGCGTCTTTAATTAGAGGAGATGAGTGGCCCAAAAAGTTAGAGCCAAAACCGTTAACTAAATCTATGTATTCATTCCCATCTATATCCCATAGTTTTGCGCCTGCTGAACGGGTGGTGATAATGGGATAAACTATTTCTTTGAGGGTGGGATTAAACCCGGAAACCGTGCGAGGATCGGCAAAATAAGAGCGATTCGCTTGAGTATAGGCTTTGGATTGAGTTGTTTTTGTGGTATATCGTTTGATTAATTCCTGAAGAAAATTTTGCTGACTAGGAGTTAAGGCTTGTTTGGGTTTTTTTTGAATCCGGGCTCCCACAGTCAAAGGTTTGTAATTAGGTGATGTTTCTGGCTGGGAATTGCGAGTAATATCAACTCCATTAGTAAGGGAATTATTTCCTGTTGGCGGATTCTGCACTTCTGGACGAACACCACTGTCCCATTGGCGCAGTACCGCTAACTGCTCGGACATCACTTGCAATTGCTGAGTGATAATAGATTGAATATCGGATTGATTACTAGGGGAAGTATGGGGTGTTTGGATAGTGACGGGATGAGAGGGAATTGGGGTTGTTTGAATTGGGGTTGTTTGAATTGGGTTAGTTTGAATTGGTTGAACTAACTCTGGGGGTAATTTGGCACTCAAATAATCAGACAACAACTTTAGGGTAGAAAACTCCTGAATCAGTTGGCGGAAAGTCAATTTGATCTTAAATCGTTTTTCTAACCCTTGGGTAATTTGCGCTAAGATTAATGAATCAAAACCCATTTCTAAAAAGGTTGCTGATTCATCCAATGCAGCAGGATTGAGTCCCGATATTTCGGCAAAGATTTCTTTGATATCGGTCATCAGATTAGGATTAGGGGAAGTCACTAAGTTTGAGGTTTGAGGAGTCATTTCAGGTTTACTATTAGAGGAAAAATCGGAATCTATAACAAGAGGGGAAGATTGAGTCGTTTGAGTCGTTTTATTGGGTTCTACCCAATAGCGCTGACGTTGAAAGGGATAAGTTGGTAAAGGAATACGCGGGTACGATTGATCCTGATAAACGCAATCCCAATTCACCGCGACACCATTAACCCAAAGCTGTCCCAAGGTTTTCAAAACAAACCGAATATCTGACTCGGTTTCTTGGGGGTGACGTACAGAATTTAAGACAATTTGGGTGGCTTGGAAAAGGGGATGGCGCTTGACGAAGGTGCTTAAAGTTCTTCCGGGGCCAACTTCTAGGAAGATTTGGTCTGGATTGTCCAGAAAACACTTAATTCCGCCAGCAAAATTTACCAAGGATCTGACGTGCTTACTCCAATATTTTGCATCGGTAGCTTGGGTTGGAGTCATCCAATTTCCCGTAACATTAGAAACCAAAGGAATTTGAGGGGAAGACAACTTTACTTTTGCCACTCGACGGCTAAAAGCATCTAAAATTGGCTCCATCATTGGCGAATGAAAAGCATGGGAAGTCTTCAAAGGTCGTGTTTCAATTCCTTGAGCTTTTAGTTGATTTTCTAAAGCAGAAATCGCGTCTATAGTCCCAGAAACAACGCAACGAGAGGGTTCGTTAATCGCCGCGATCGCGACGGATTCATTTAAAAAGGGTTGTACTTTTTCGGGAGCAAGAGGAATAGATAACATCGCTCCGGGTGGAAGTTCTTGAATCATCTTTCCTCGTGCTGCTATCAAGGAAAGTGCATCTTGGAGGGAGAAAACTCCTGCTAAACAAGCCGCGACATATTCTCCCACACTATGGCCAATAAATCCGGCGGCTTGAATCCCCCAAGATTGCCACAATTGAGCTAGAGCATATTCTATGGTAAATAACGCGGGTTGCGCGATCGCGGTTTGTTGCAGTTGTTGTTCGGCTTTTTCTTGCGCTTCAGTTTCCGGGTAAATCAGGGAACGTAAATCCAATCTCAAATCACTAAACAATAATTCAGCACATTGATCAACCGTTTCGCGAAATACCGTTTCCTGCTCATATAAACCCCGTGCCATATTGACATATTGAGAACCCTGTCCCGAAAACATAAAAATCACCGATGGGGGACTCTTTTTTGCCTTTCCGGTTACTAAAGTAGAAGCCTTGGATAAGAGGTGATTCGTTGTTTCTTCAAGACTAGCCGCCACTACTATTCGCCGATGTTCAAAGGCTTTACGTCCCACCCTCAAGGTATAAGCAACATCCCCCAATTCTAGGTCGGGATGCTGTTGCAGATGGTGTCCCAAATTCTCAGTAGCCTGTTCAAGAGCGGCTGGGGTTTTAGCCGATAAAATGAGTAATTGTTCGGGATATTTTTCCTCCCGATTTTGGTTATTAATTGTGGGAGCTTCTTCCAGAATAATATGTGCATTCGTCCCCCCAATCCCAAAAGAACTCACCCCCGCTCGTCGAGGTGCTTCTTGACTCTCCCAATCAGTTAACTTGGTATTAACATAAAAGGGACTATTGGCAAAATCAATATTGGGATTGGGATGCTCAAAATGCAAACTGGGGGGAATTTGCTGATGCTTAATTGCTAAAGCTGTTTTGATTAAACCCGCAACACCCGCCGCACTATTTAAGTGTCCCACATTAGTTTTTAGGGAACCGATCGCGCAAAATTGAGTTTGCTCCGTACTATCACGAAAAGCTTGAGTTAATGCGGCAATTTCGATGGGATCTCCAAGTTGCGTTCCCGTACCATGTGCTTCAATATAAGTAATCGTTTCTGGTGCTACATCCGCGACAGATTGAGCCGACAGAATCACATTCACTTGACCTTCAACACTCGGTGCTGTATAACCGACTTTCACCGCACCATCGTTATTAATAGCAGACCCTTTAATGAGAGCATAAATGTAATCCCCATCCGCGATCGCTTCTGTCGCTCGTTTCAGGGCGACAATCGCCACTCCACCACTGCCAACAGTTCCTTTTGCTTGAGCATCAAAAGCGCGACAATGACCATCAGGAGATTGAATCATTCCCTCTTGATATAAATAGCCAATTTCAGGATTTACCTTGAGGGTGACACCTCCAGCTAACGCGATATCGCATTCTCCACTTAGTAACCCTTGACAAGCCAAATGAACAGCTACTAAAGAACTCGAACAAGCGGTTTGAACATTAATCGCCGGCCCTTTCAGATTCAATCTATAGGCGGTTCTCGTAGCAAGAAACTCGCTATCATTAGCTAAGTAAAGTTGAAAATCATCAAAAAACTTTAATAACTCACTATTGCCATAAATATTCTGCAAATAGTATCGACTGATTCCCGCACTTGCATAAACCCCAATCAATCCATCATAACTTTGAGAATCGTAACCCGCGATTTCTAAAGCCGATCGCGCACATTCTAAAAATAAACGATGTTGGGGGTCAGAAATTTCTGCTTCCCTGGGATGAATGCCAAAGAATTCAGCATCAAACTTATCTATATCATCCACCACCGCCTTAGCTTTGACATAGTTAGGATTATAGGCTAATTCCGGCTTCACTCCAGAAGCTAAAACCTCTTCTGTCGAGAAAAACTGAATAGATTCCACCCCATTTTTTAAATTCTGCCAAAATTCATCAATATTTTTGGCTCCCGGCACATTAACGGACATCCCAATAATGGCGATATCCGCATCCCTTACCTCACTATTAAAATTATTCAACGTCATCTTTCATTCCTCTCCTTAAATATGGATATGACGCGGTGAAATCTACGCGATCGCTCACTTGATTTCAGTCCACTTTAGTGGACTTAAGCTATGAGCCAGGGAATTATAGCAACTGCCAAGGCTATTAGGACAGCTCTTGTAGGGGCGGGTTCACCCGAATTTATCCCACGAACACATAACCTCCAAAAACCCGCCCCACCCCACTAATAATGTCCATCAACAGACC
>JBEDKD010000386.1:0-12801 GCA_041172365.1 Cyanobacteriota bacterium
CCCAATCCCCAGTCCCCAATCCCCAGTCCCCATTCTAAAGAGGTCTTAAAACGACAGTGCCATAGCGAATAGGGGAAAGATATTTTTGGGTCAGAAATTGGAGGTCATCGGGTTGAAAAGCCATAATTTTTGAGGGATAAGACACCGCGATCGGAGCCGACGCGATCGTTTGATAATACCCATAAAGACCCGCCAATTGTCCGGGGACTTCCGTAGAAAAAGCATAATCATTAGATAAGATCCGTTTGGCACGAATTAACTCCGCCTCCGACACCAATTCCTGTTGTAATTGCCAAAGACGATCAGCAATCACCTGTTCTACATCCTGCACAAATTGAGGTTCAAGAACAGCACTAATAGTAAACAAACTGGAATCCTTTTGCAGAGAAAAACTACTACTAATACCATGAACCCATTGTAACTCCTCGCGTAAAAGACGGACTAAACGAGAAGAACGACCATCGGCCAACAAAACCGATAATAAATCTAAGCCATAAGCATCATCTAAATTATCAATTCCCGGTCCGCTCCAACCCATCATGAGTCGAGCCTGTTCCAAACGGGGCTGATATAAAACTTGACGGCGAATTTCCGTTAAAGGGGGTTCAGCTTCCGGCTCAAATAGAGGAATATCAGAGCGATCACAGAAATTATCAAAGGCTTTTTCCACAATATTAATAGCGCGATCCTCTGGGACTCCACCAACCACCACCACCGTCATATTATCAGGTTGATAATAACGACGATGGAAATCACGCATTTGCGAAGGTGTTCGCGCCATTAAAATATCCTCAGTGCCCAAAACCGGACGACGATAAGGATGATACTCATACATAGTTTCCATCAAAGCCTGGAAACCCACCCAATCAGGATTATCCTCCGATTGACGAATTTCCTCCAATACCACATCCCGTTCCCGATCAAACTCATCATCAGGGATAGCCGCCTGTAAGAGTAATTCCCCCAACAAAGGCGCAGTCTCGTCCAAATATTGAGTCGCGGTAGTCAAAAAGAAATGGGCATAGTCGTGACTCGTTGCCGCGTTGGTAATCCCCCCACAATTTTCAATGAGATAATCAAACTCACCAGGGGCCACGCGATCGGTCCCCTTAAAAATCATGTGTTCCAAAAAATGAGCCATTCCAGACCACTGATCCGGCTCTCGCATCGCACCCGCCCTCACCCACACATCGACTACCGTCACAGGCGTAGCCGGAATGTATTGGTGAATCAACGTTAACCCATTGTCTAATTTTAGGATATTAGCTGGGAAATCTAAATCAGTAAGTAGTGGAGACAAACTTTTGAATTTTCAACTCCCATTAACTTCAGCTTAATCATACTAGAAATTTTTGATTCTGCAATCCGAGTTCCCCGATACAAAATACAACCACAAAAAAGAAACCCAGTTTCTCTAACAATACCTTCGCCTTTTAGGGAAAATGCCTTGAAAAGTAGGTTGGGTTGAGGTACGTTCCCCAGGGGTGCGCGTAGTGCCAAACCCCAAAAATGCGTTGGGTTTGGCTTCGCTCAACCCAACCTACTCAGGCGAGGGTATTGTCTAAGAAACCGGGTTTACAGATCCTTTGGGATCTGGGAACGATTAAATAATAAAGCCTGGAGGAGGAGTCGTACCCGCGATTAGGGCACGAGGACCCGGAGCCGCATCCTGATAGGGATTAGGAGTCGTACCAATTTGCAAGCCGAAAGGTTGCAATTCAAAGACAGAGTAAGTACCCGCAGGGATATTACGGAAAACCGCGATCCCATTAGCATCCGTTGCCGCCGATGGCTCACCGGGCTCTTGCTTCTGGTTGCCGTTCAAATCTAAGATGAAGGGCACATTTTGCAGAGGCGGTTCACCATTATCTTGAATACCGTTACGGTTATTATCCTGAAACTTCTTCACATACAAGTCATAAAACTGACTGTTGCCAACAGGGGCACAAGAGAAAGTCTCATTAGGACCTAATAAAATGTCGATAGCCGGAGTCGTTTGGGAAGAATTCGTAGGAGCTACTTCGCGAACACGATACGCTCCTGGGGATAAATTACTAAACTGCCAATTGCCATCCTTATCCGTCGTCGTGACAAATTGCGCCCCATCATCAGGGAGACCATTATTATTTTGGTCTAAGAAAATGCGAATACCCGAAAGACCAGGTTCATTTCCATCACGATAGCCATTATTGTTCAAATCAAGGAACTTGCAGCCCTTAATGTTGCTATTAGGAGTATCACCAAAGATGACCCGAGCATCCTGATTGGCAATAGGAACCGTTACCGGATTGGGAGTGGAAGGAGTGAAACCACCAGGCACAACTTCTCTTACTTGGTAACTTCCGGGTGTCAAGGCTTGGAAACTAGCATTCCCATTAGCATCCGTAGTCGCGGTTGGTTCATTCGTACCAGCAACACCGTCTCCATTTAAGTCAATGAAGAACCTGACACCGGCTTGAGGTGTTTCCGCTTGTAGCCCAGGAAGGAACGGATTGATATCCCGAGGAGTCGTACCGTTGGCTTGAAACGGCTCATAGATCCCATTAGCATTAAGATCGATAAACTTAAAGACATTCAAGTTCGGACGAGCATTACCAACCGGACCCGTCGCACTAGCATTGGCGGGGGGTTGAGAATAGGTAATGAGATTCGCGGGGTTTGCTGGGAACGGAAGACTCGTTTGAACTTGGTAAGTGCGAGGCACTGTAGCATCCCAAGGCAGAGTCGCAGGCACTGGATCTGTCGGTGTCGTAGGCAGAGGTGATTGCACTGCCAAGGGACCGGGTGCGGTCACTTCCACAACACTATTATTCGGGGAAGTAGGTACTTGGAAGGGAGCAGCACTAATATTCTCCCGTACCGAGTAACCTCCGGGTGCTAAACCTCGGAAAGCCGCAATACCATTGGCATCAGAAAGGGCTGTCGGTTCACTCGCATCTAACTTAGCATTCCGATTCAAATCGATATAGAATGGAGTATTCGCGATCGGAGGTTCGTTCGCATCTTGAATCCCGTTCGCGTTATCGTCTCGGTATTTTTTGATATTAATTGTATAGGTTGGGGTATCACCAACCAACGCGCAACCCCAGACTTGGAAAGGATTGGCGGTACTTCCCGTACCAGTAAGCACAACATCTAAATTAGGAATGTTTCCAGGGGGTGTGCTTTGGGGATACCCTGCAATACCCTCTTCACGAACTCTGTAAGTACCCGCGGGTAAATTAGTAAAAGTAAACTCACCAAATTGATTCGTTACAGAATAGGCTTCACCGCCCTCCCATTTACCATTGTTGTTGGTATCGAGAAAAATCTTGACACCCGCGATCCCTGGTTCATTCCCAGTACGCTTACCATCGCCGTTGAGATCAAGGAACTTGCATCCCACAATGGTATTGCCACCGCTGATATTACCAAAGTCAACTCTGGCATTAGCATTGGTGGGAATAAATGCCACAACTGGGTTTGGCGTTGTCGGTCTAGAATTGGCGGGTACAACTTCCCGAACGGTATAAGGTGTTAGGGGTGTTAATTGAGCCACGTTTGTGGCATTGTTGATCGCGTTAGGGATGGTATAAGATCCATCTGCATTGGTGACGGCAGAGGGTTCGGTCGGCTGGAGAATACTATCATTATTCAAATCAACGAAAACCGTTACACCGCCAATCCCATTTTCATTGGGGTCGCGGACACCATTGGCGTTGGAATCGTTGAATTTTGTACCGACAATGGTTGGGGCCTTATTCCCAAAGATAACTTGAGGGAATGAAACTACTTGATTTGCCGCTCTCTGTTGCTCTTCCGTAAGAGGAAGACCCGTAAGGTTAAGATTATTATCTGCCATGAATTTCTCCTTCACACCTAAATCAATGTGACACTCCCTCGGCTAAAGCCATTGGGATTCTTGGTTCCTTGAGTAACTTAGCATAGATGCTTTTGGACATTCTAAGCTGTGAGTCGTCTCCCCAAGCCTTTACTCTTTTCTCAGAGCAAGTTTCCGTCTGTCGTGCGGTACTATGAAAAACATAAATGATGTTTTTGGGATAGATACACTCAGACTCCATAAGCTCAAAAGCAAAGGGGGTCAGTGGATACCTACCTCCGAAATAGACATTTTGACTATTTTATGAGTTCCCGCCTCGTTTGTTGTAAAACTGGGACAACCTTCGGATATCAGAACACAACCTCATCCGGTGTCCTTCCCACTTCTACTCTGACTGTCAGCAACACTCCCCCCAAAGGCTGAAATTACCTAGTTGGTCACGAAGTCGCAAAAGATATGTTCAGTGTACAGTAGGGATGGCTTTTTTAGGAGGATTATGAGAGTATAAATACTTTTGCCCTCATCCCAACTCTAGTCAAAGCCCTGTTGTGGGAGTTTATAGCACATTATCTTAAGCTCTAACTAGAAAATCGACTTTTCTGGGAGCGGGAAACTTAAATTACGATATTATGCTACAACACTTTTCTCCTTTGAGCGGGATGATTTTACAACTTCTGGTTTAATCTCGAGCCGAAATTTTCTGTTTTTTGGCAAAAGTAGGGCGCGTGAGTTTGTTGTCTTGTTCAGGAAATAATTTTCCGGATCAAACACCTCACGCACCTTGCTGAAATTAATGACGCTCTTGATATTAGTACGCGTCTTGCAATTCGTAGAAATCAGGGGAAATATAATCTTTCCGCAGGGGCCAACCTACCCAATCTTCGGGCATTAATATCCGCTTCAGATTGGGATGTCCTTCATAAACAATCCCATACATATCATAGGATTCGCGCTCTTGGAAATCGACGGCTTTCCAGATCCAATATAGTGAGGGCACTCTGGGATCTTCTCTGGGCACAAATACTTTAACGCGTACTTCTTCAGGGCGATCGGCATTGTCGCTCACCTTAATCAGATGATAGACGCTAACTAAATCTTCTCCAGGGCCTTGATCGTAGGCACATTGACACTGTAAATAATTAAACCCATAGGCATATAAAGCAGTGGCAAAGGGCAGTAAAAAGTCGCGGTCAACTTTCAGAATTTCTACACCTAGATGATCGGCTTCTAATGCCTTATGGTCAAACCCATTTTGGGTGAGCCATTGAGACACTTTTCCGGCTTGAACAATGGGGGCTTCGGTATCAGCCACGACGTGCCTCCTGTTTTTGTGATGCTTGTAGGGCAGGGGGAACTGGCATTCCAATGGCTTCTGTGAGTTCCTTGGGAGGGGTGTCCCAGGTGCCTGCTTGTAAATATTTACCCGTTAAGATGGGATCTACGGGTTTCATTTTGTGGGAACGGGTATAGTAGCGATGGGTTTGTTGTAAATTCCCTCGTTCCTGTAGGGAATCATTGGCTATTTTTTTCCGCAATTTGATGATCGCGTCGATAATTGCTTCTGGCCGGGGAGGACAGCCCGGTATATAAACATCGACGGGAATGAGTTTATCCACCCCTCGTACCGCGGTGGGGGAGTCCATGCTAAACATTCCACCTGTGATGGTACAGGCTCCCATCGCGATGACGTATTTGGGTTCGGGCATTTGTTCATAAAGACGCACTAAGGTGGGCGCGTACTTCATGGTAATGGTGCCCGCGGTGATGATCAAGTCCGCTTGCCGTGGACTGGAACGGGGGACTAGGCCGAAACGGTCAAAGTCAAATCGGGAACCGATGAGCGCGGCAAATTCAATGAAACAACAAGCTGTCCCGTAGAGTAGGGGCCATAAACTGGAAAGTCTTGCCCAGTTATAGAGGTCATCGACGGAGGTCAAAATGATGTTTTCTGAGAGTTCCGAGGTGACTTGGGGACGCTCTACGGGGTTAATAATTTGCGCGTTTTGTATTTTCTCAGAACTTAAGACCATTCTAAGGCTCCTTTGCGCCAAGCATAGACAAGAGCAATAACCAGAATTGCGATAAAAATTAAGGCTTCGATGAAGGCCAGCAGTCCCAGTTGATGGAACGCGACGGCCCAGGGATACAGAAATACTGTTTCTACGTCGAAGATGACGAAGACGAGGGCAAACATATAGTATCGGATATTGAACTGTATCCATGCGCCGCCAATGGGTTCCACCCCTGACTCATAGGTGGTGCGTCGTTCGTAGGGGCGACTTTTCGGCCGCAGGACTTTGGACGCGGTGAGGGCAAGGATGGGGATTAGGCTGGAAATGAGTAAGAAGCCTAAGAAATATTCGTAGCCGCTGAGTGCAAACACGGTGAGTTAATGACTGCCTCGGTGAATAGGTGTTGTTACTTTTATAGAGCACTAACCACTAAATCGGAATACCGATTTTAGTGGGAGGGGGCAACCACGGGGAGATTGTCCCTACCTAGGGCAACCACGGGGGGATTGCCCCTACCTAGGGCAACCACGGGGGATTGCCCCTACCTAGGGCAACCACGGGGGGCCTTCTATCCGTCTGAAATTTTACCATTCTCAGGCCTTCATTTTTGATGTTTTTGGCTGTGTTGGCATCGCGAGGCTGCATAATGGGAGATGATGACTTGTTGAGCCGAATTAATTTGACCGGGCGGTTAAAACCGCGTCTACACAGACCTTTGCGAGAAAGGCGCAAGCTGCGAAGGAGCGTCGCGTGCGCGTAGCCCCAAACCCGCCTGCGCTCTTTGAATTTCTTCAGATTGGGCGAATGCCATTCGCCCAATCAATCTCATCTTTGTTTGTGTAGGGGCGAATGGCATTCGCCCAATCAATCTTAGGAGACTAGAAATAAGAAACCCCGTCTTTGAGGGAGGCGGGGTAGTTGATATTAGATTAATTTGAGATCTGGATATCCCGCAACCATATCGTCTGAGGTTAAGGTATCTCCTGATGCTTGAGGTGTCCAGAGCACTTCTACTGCTAATAATTGATCACTGCCGATGCCGCCGATTTGACGTAGTGCTTGACGTAAATCTTCTGTAGTTCTGACTACGGGTAATTGTAATTTACTTAATGTTCCTACGACTATGGTGACAACTATATATTCACCGGGCTCTTGGGTTAATAAATCTCCCCCTTTTTCTTCGAGAGTTAAGGCGCCTGAAGAGGCTTTTTTGATTTGACTATTGAAGTTGGAAAGGGTTTCTTCGGTAAATTTAGCGCGTTCCCCCAGGGCTAATTGATTAAATTTGGCTTCGGCGCTGTTGAGGGCGGCTTGTTGGGATTGTGTGCCCGCGTATTTCCAGTATTCGGGATGACGTAATAAGCTTAGGGTGGCTTCTTGTAAGACTTGTGCGCGTCCCGTCGCGGTGCCTGTGTCGGCTTTAAAGGCTAATTGATCTAATTCGGTTTGTAAACCACGGGCTTCTGCTAAGAGTCCGACTTGGATGCGGGCGACGGATACAGTGGGGTTACTGCTATATTCTAATTCTTCTTCGCTTCCCCCTGCCCGACGGAAACTTTGGACGAGGAAATTGCCGATCGCGATCGCGATGAGAATGGTAAAGAGTCCCCCTGCTCCCCCTCCGAAGCCAAAGAAGGGAATCAGGAAGGGAAATCCAAACCCGCCACCGCCATAGTATCCTGGCCCGGATTGATAACCTCGTGAAGGCGCGGTATAACTCCGTGTTGGGGCTCTGAAGGAACCGCCCCCAATTCGTCCCCCACTCCGTGCCGCGAGGGCTCCATCGGCACTACTGAAGGCTAATGTCACGATGAGCGCGATCGCAAATAAGGGTTTAAAAAGGGGTTTGAGCCGAGAAATAAGTTTCTGCTGCATAATATTGTCTCTATATCCACTCTTCCTACTGTACCGTTTCCTCTCAATTCCATTATAGACTTTTCGGAACGGTTAACCGTACTTATGGATGAGAAACCGGGTTTCTGATCAAAACTTGGGGCTTTCACCATCTGTCTCAAAGCAGAAACCGGGTTTCTGATCAAAACTTGGAGCTTTCACGTCAGTCTCAAACCAGAAACCGGGTTTCTGGTGAGAAACCCGGTTTCTCAGTTTCTTTCATTCCCTAGGGATTTGTCATCTAAAGATGACAAATACTTCCTTTAATAATAAAAATACTTTTTACCGTGTGATTTTTTTGGTAGGATATTACATGGGATCATTAATGTCAAGTTCATGTTAAATCCTTAGTCCGTCAGGGGTTAAAACCCCTGCCTCAAAGTTAAAGTCCTCTGAAGAGGACTTATTGACGAATGATCACAAGTGAGGGAACTCTTAACAGTAGGAGTTTGGGATTATATTTTAACAAAAATTATTTGGTTCGCCAGATTTCTAATGTTAAATCATTAGTCCGTCAGGGGTTAAAACCCCTGCCTCAAAGCTAAAGTCCTCTGAAGAGGACTAATGGATTAATGAATTCCAGTGAAAACACTCTTAATTCTTAACTCTTAAGAGTAGGAATTATGGATGATTTTTCACAAAATTTATTTGCTCCTCCAGATGTATAATGAGTTCTCCAGTCCTCTTCAGAGGACTTTAGCTATTAGGCAGGGGTTTTAACCCCTGACAGACTTTAGCTATTAAGCAGGGGTTTTAACACCTGACAGACTTTAGCTATTAGGCAGGGGTTTTAAACCCTGACAGACTCAGGATTTAACATTAACTTGACACCCTGAAATAGGACTTACTCCGAAACCCGATTTCTTGGGTTTGTTCTCTCCCTAGACAAATTGACTTGGCCAAAATATTATGATGAAAACTCTGATACTTGTCAGGAGTTCGAGTGTTCTGAAAAAGATTATTCTCGCACTGTCAGGTTTACTCCTTTTTACCTTCGTCCTTGTTCACTTATTGGGTAATTTATTCATTTTTAGTAATAATCCCAACGCGATTAATCTCTATGCACATAAGTTAGAAGGACTAGGCTTATTTCTCAGGATTATCGAGGTTATCTTATTAATTATTTTTCTCTTTCATTTGGTTTATTCGGTTGTTATTGCTAAAGAAAATATCCAAGCTAGGCCTCAAGGTTATTATCAACTCAAAACCGCGGGCAAACCGAGTCAAAAAAGTATGTTTTCTCGCTCGATGATTTACACGGGGCCGCTGTTACTTCTGTTTATTCTGGTTCATTTAAAAACCTTCCGGTTTGGGCCGGGAATGGCAGAGGGTTATATCGCGGATGTTAATGGCATAATGATGCGTGATTTTCATCGCTTAATTATCGAGACGTTTCATAAACCCGAATACACGATCGCGTATATTTTCGCGATGATTCCCTTGGGGTTTCATCTGAGACATGGCTTCAAAAGTGCTTTTCAATCTTTGGGAGTCAATCACCCTAACTTAACCCCTTTTCTTGATAAAACGGGTTTAGTATTAGCCCTAGTTTTAACTCTAGGTTTTATCTCAGTTCCCGCGTGGATATATATTACAGGAGCCAACTAATGTTAGATAGTAAAATTCCTGATGCTCCCTTAGATAAAAAATGGGAGACGTTCAAAAATAACTGTAAAATAGTCAGTCCGGCTAATAAGAAAAAATCGACTATTCTGGTAGTAGGTACGGGTTTAGCCGGAGCATCAGCCGCCGCTTCATTAGCAGAATTAGGATATAATGTCAAGAGTTTTTGTATCCAAGATTCCCCAAGACGTGCTCATAGTATCGCGGCTCAAGGAGGTATTAACGCGGCTAAAAACTATCAAAATGATGGTGATAGTGTTTGGCGATTATTTTACGATACGATTAAAGGTGGCGATTTTCGTGCGAGGGAAGCGAATGTTTATCGTCTAGCTGAAGTCAGCGCGAATATTATTGATCAATGTGTAGCTCAAGGGGTTCCTTTTGCCAGAGAATATGGGGGAAGTTTAGCCAATCGAACCTTTGGCGGGACTCTTGTTTCTCGGACTTTTTACGCGAGGGGACAAACGGGACAACAATTATTATTAGGAGCCTATGGCGCTTTAATGCGTCAAGTCAATTTAGGCAAAGTGCAACTTTTTCCCCAGCGAGAAATGCTGGATTTAGTAATTATTGATGGTAAAGCTAGGGGAATTATTGTCCGTAATTTAGTTTCTGGAGAAATTGAATCTTACGCGGGAGACTCGGTGATTTTAGCCAGTGGGGGATATGGTAATATTTATTATCTCTCGACTAATGCTAAAAATTCTAATGCTTCTGCGGCTTGGCGTTGTCATAAACGGGGTGCTTTTTTTGCTAATCCTTGTTTTGTCCAAATTCATCCGACTTGTATTCCTGTCTCCGGTGATTATCAATCTAAACTCACTTTAATGAGTGAAAGTTTACGCAATGATGGACGAGTTTGGGTTCCCATAAATCCACGCGATCGTCGTCCTCCCGCGTCTATTCCTGAAGCAGAAAGGGATTATTTTTTAGAGCGAAAATATCCTACCTATGGCAATTTAGTCCCCCGTGATGTGGCTTCGAGAAATGCTAAAGAAGTCTGCGATCGCGGTTTTGGAGTGAGCGAGTCAGGGCGTGCGGTATATCTTGACTTTCGCGATGAAATTCAAAAATTAGGCAAAGAAGTCATAGAAGATAAATATGGCAACCTCTTTGAAATGTACGGAAAAATAACAGGAGAAGATGCCTATCAAACCCCCATGCAAATTTATCCCGCGGTGCATTATATCATGGGTGGTTTATGGGTAGATTACAGCTTAATGAGTACAATTCCTGGGTTATTTGTACTAGGAGAAGCCAATTTTTCCGATCATGGAGCGAATCGTTTAGGCGCGAGTGCATTAATGCAAGGTTTAGGGGATGGATATTTTATTATCCCCTATACCATAGGCGATTATTTAGCCAAAGCCAACTTAGGTAAAATCACCACAGACGCGCCGGAATTTCAAGAAACTATACAACAATCAGAGGATTTTGTCAAGAGATTATTAGCCATAAAAGGTGAAAAAACAGCCACAAGTTTTCATCGAGAATTAGGGTTAATTATGTGGGATTATGTGGGGATGTCACGCACGGAAACCGGGTTAAAAGAAGCTCTATCTCGCATTAGCCAATTACGGGAAGACTTCTGGAAAAATATCCGAGTTTCCGGTGAAGCTAAAACCTTAAATAAACAATTAGAATTAGCTGGAAGAGTCGCGGATTTTCTGGAATTAGGGCAATTAATGACACGAGACGCGTTAGAAAGAAACGAATCTTGTGGTGGACATTTTCGCGAAGAATTTCAGACACCTGATGGCGAAGCTCAACGGGATGACGATAATTTTCGTCATGTTGCAGCTTGGCAATATCAAGGGGAAGGAAAAGACGAGATTTTTCATAAAGAAACACTCAATTTTGAGAATGTTTCTTTAACCCAACGCAGTTATCAATAGACATCTGGAAAAACTACTGGTAGGGTAGGCATCCTGCCTGCCTTTGATCGGATTTTTGGGAGATGTTTAGGGAGCATCTCATTTTCGTAAATTGGTAGTGGGAGCGTCTCGCTCCCTATCAGATTCCTAGGGAGCGAGACGCTCCCACTGCATTTTTTGGCAAATGTGAGATGCTCCCGATGTTTAATGTGCTATATCTTCGCCTTTGAGGAAAAATGCCTGGAAAAGTCCCTTGGGTTAAGGGTGATACGCGTAGCGCAAAACCTGACATCTTTGTTGGGTTTTGCGCGTAGCGCACCCCAGGGGAACGTGCCTCAACCCAACCTACCAAAAATCTACCCAAAATCGCGATATCTTTTTTGGGTTTTGCGCGTAGCGCACCCCAGGGGAACGTACCTCAACCCAACCTACCAAAAATAATAAGTAGATGGGGTTTCTCTTGGTGAAACCCAAGGACAAATTATCAACGAGTAACAGGAAATAATTGTTATGCAGCCACCCAAAACATTAAATTTTAAACTATTAATCTGGCGACAAGAATCACCCCAACAAAAAGGAAAAATGACCCCTTATCAGGTGAAAGATATTTCCCCTAATATGTCATTTTTAGAAATGTTAGACGTATTAAACGAGGAGTTAATAGAGAAAGGAGAAAACCCCATACAATTCGATAGTGATTGTCGAGAAGGAATTTGTGGCACTTGCAGTTTAGTCATTAATGGAATACCGCATGGCTCACAACAAAATACCAGCACTTGTCAACTTTATATGCGTCATTTCAAAGATGGAGAAACGATTACCATTGAGCCTTTTCGTGCCAAAGCCTTTCCCATTATTAAAGATTTAATCGTCGATCGCGCTGCCTTAGATCGTATCATCTCAAAAGGGGGTTATATTTCCGTAAATACAGGAAATGCCCCCGATGCCAACGCGATACCAATTGCCAAAGAAAACGCGGATCAAGCAATGGATGTCGCCGAATGTATTGGTTGTGGAGCCTGTATCGCCGCGTGCCCCAATGCCTCAGCATCATTATTTGTCAGTGCCAAAGTTTCCCAATATAGCTTGTTACCCCAAGGGCATCCCGAAAGACAAGAAAGAGTCGCGCAAATGGTTGCCCAAATGGATGTAGAAGGCTTTGGAAATTGTTCAAATCATTGGGAATGCGAAGCCGTTTGCCCTAAAGGAATTTCTGTTACTAATATTGCCAGAATGCGACGGGAATATTGGCAGGCATTTTTAGGAGGCAAAGGGTAATGGGTAATCGGTAATGGGTAATGGGGAATGGGTAATAGGATTGATAATAAGGAGAGAGGGAGAGACGCGATCGTGCCTCTTTCCTTTCACCTTTTATCATCTTTTTGATATCATACAATTATGGTCTTACTTAAGGCAATGCGATAGGAATACAAGGAAAAAGCCGAAGAATTATTAATTAGAAATAGACGAAATAACCCTAGGGGCGGGTTCGCAAATATCTTATACGAGAAGCAAGAGAGCCGAGAGCCGAGAGCATCCCATTTTTGTAAATAGGTAGTGGGTTGGCGAAGCCTGTGCG
>JBEDKD010000387.1:0-16394 GCA_041172365.1 Cyanobacteriota bacterium
TTTGATGGTAGATTAATTGTAAATGAATTGTGGAACAGGCATCTTGCCTGTGATGGTTAATTAAATAACTGTGATGGTTAATTAAATAACTGTGATGGTTAATTAAATAACTGTAATGGTCAATGAAATTACTGTTAAATTGAATGGACAGTTATTTGTTATATAGTGTTGACCTTTCAGAAGTAAAACTTGTGGCACAGGCATCTTGCCTGTGACGGGCTAAGGCCCGTACCACATTTACATCTCATTTAAAAATGCTATAGTTTTAGTAAGAGTCGTAAAACTCAACTGGGTGAAAGAGCCCCTAACATCGGGTGGGTTTGGGGTGCCCCTAACCTCTCCCTATTGCCAGCAGGTGAAATCAACCCGCCCCCACTACCGTCTATTGGTATTACAATTCCCCCTGAGAAATCCATGCACCCCAAAAATAGGGATGTGATAATAATTTATAATCAGGGTTGGTATCAATAAACTTATCCGAGATAATTCTTTCCTCCTTAAACTCATCTAAAATATCACGACCAAGAGGCAAATTTTGTAACTCTTTAACTGTTATTGAACGGACATAATTTTGCGCTTTAACTAAAGCTTCTCGCTTGCCTAAACCCCCTTTAACGTGATTTAAAAACTCATCCATTAATAACAGCGAGGCACGGGTAGGAACTGACCACAAACTCATAATTAAAGCCTTACATCCCGCAACCGCAAAAGCACGCCGCAAGCCAAAAACACCCTCCCCTGATTGCACATCTCCTAAGCCAGTTTGACAAGCAATTAAAATGGTTAATTCATTTTCCCATAAATCAAGGCCCGCGATATCCTGAGCTAATAATCTTCCTTTGCCTGCTTCAGAGGGTAATTTCTCTCCTTTTCGCCAAGTATTTGCCCCCGCAAAGGCTAAATAACCCCGAATCATGGCATTATTACCGGGTGCAACGGCAAAGCGATTAAAAGGGTTTTCTATAGGATTGGGTGCGGGGGAGATGTTATATTCTTCTGACACTTTTTGGGAAAAGTTTCTTAACCATTGGGCGAGATTTTCTTTCCCTTGTTTGACAAAAGTTTCGGCTTGTGTTTCCATCACTAGCAGCAGTTGGGGATTGACTAAATCCCGATTTTGTGATATCAGATTGTTGGCTTCTTCTTCTGATGGACAGTTGAGCAATTGATAGGTTAATTGAAAATAGGGATCTTCTGCTTCATAATCTCCATGAGTGGCGATTAATAAAATGCGGGGACAAGAGGTTTGAGAAAACAGGGTTTCGAGAGCTTTATCGCCTAAATATAAGTTGGGAATGTTTAATTTTTGGGCGATGGTTTGGGCTAGGGGTTCTGTTTCGGGAAGGGGATCAAATCCCTCGGCAGATAGGCTTTTAAATACGGGTTTGGTGCTGTGAGAAACTCCCGATTTCGTTAAACCTTCGGTTTGAGATTTCGTTAAACTAGGCGGATCGGGATAGTTAAAGTTAGGATTGGCAATAATTAAGGATTCCGAGGGAGCGCGATCGGTTTCAAGTTTCCATCTTAAGACATCTCGCCCACTACTGAGATAACTGATTTGATACTTATCCCTTAATAACTGTTTGCTGGTTTCATCGACGGGCAAAACTCCAAAGGGAATTAGGCTTAATTCTGAATCTGGAGCTATCAGAATGTTTTGATAATTTTGCAGGAGAGAAACGAGAGGACTAAATATTTTTTCGCGTAAGGCGTTGGGTTCTTGGGGATGGTATTCATAAGGGTTTAATTGTGTTTGACTTCCTTTTTTCGCGCCTCCTCTTGCCATTGTGGATGGTGGATTTTCTAAGGATAAAACTTTTCGCACCTTTTCAATTAAATCATCAATGGGTTGGGCTTCTCCTAATGGAATCATCTGCACCGCATCGGGTTTTTGGGCGGGTAAAATAAACGCCCAATATTCGGCAGATTTCCAGTTTTCACCTTCGGGTGCTGTAAAATCATAGCGATTAAACCGCACATACTCTACTAATACCGTATTAGCGGGTAATTCCAACGCAACCGCCCGGCGATCGAGGGTTTGATGGTCGAGTCGAATTTCGGGAACTTCGGCGGAAAGTTGCTTTTCTAACTGTTGACATTGTTGTTCTAATTCGGCAATATCTTTTTGATAGTTTCGCAAACGAATGCGATAAAGTTCTATGGGTTGTTCGCGATCGGGAAGGGGTGGGTTATATCGACGGTGATAAAGTTGTTGTTGCTTTGACTGGAGATCATTAAATAGGGGTTTGAGGTGGGAATAACGTTGACTATGGATGGCAAAGTTAAACGCGGCTAATGCTGCTGCCGTCAGAGATTTACGGTTGAGAACGACATCTAAGGCTTTTTGGACTTGTTCGGGAGAATCGGAGAAATATTGAGAAACTAAGGAGAGGAAAGCATCAAAACTAGGTCTATTATTTTTAATTGATTCCACTCGCTCTTGTTCTGAACTAAAGGCAAAATTACGACGGATCAAGCGAGTCTGCATTTCAATGGCTTGTTGCATTTTATCAAATGCGTCTTGGTGCAGGTTTGTAGCCGATAAGAATAATGCCAAGTTATTCAGACTGAGTGCCACATCTCGATGGTCGCCAGAAAATAGGCGTTGCCACATCTCTAATGCCTGTTTGAAGAGGGGTTTCGCTTCACAGTAGCGTCCTTGGGAATAGTAGAGTCCTGCCAAGTTATTCAGACTCGTTGCCACATCAGGATGGTCGCCTTCAAAGAGGCGTTTTCTCATCTCTAATGACTGTTTGGAGAGGGATTCCGCTTCAGAATCGTGTCCTTGGGAATAGTAGAGTCCTCCCAAGTTATTCAGACTGGTTGCCACATCAGGATGGTCGCCTTCAAAGAGGCGTTTTCTCATCTCTAATGCCTGTTTGAAGAGGGGTTTCGCTTCAGAATCGTGTGCTTGGGAATAGTAGAGTAATGCCAAGTTATTCAGACTGGTTGCTACATCAGGATGGTCGCCTTCAAAGAGGCGTTTTCTCATGGTTAATGTCTGTAGACAGAGAGGTTCCGCATCCTGGTAGCGTCCTTGGGAGTTGTAGAGTTCTGCCAAGTTATTCAGACTGGTTGCCACATGAGGATGGTTGCCTTCAAAGAGGCATTTTCTCATCTCTAACGCCTGTTGGAAGAGGGGTTCCGCTTCAGAGTAGCGTCCTTGGGAATAGTAGAGTCCTCCCAAGTTATTCAGACTGGTTGCCACATCAGGATGGTCGCCTTCAAAGAGGCGTTTTCTCATCTCTAATGCCTGTTGGAAGAGGGGTTTCGCTTCACAGTAGCGTCCTTGGGAATAGTAGAGTGATGCCAAGCTATTCAGACTGGTTGCCACATCAGGATAGTCGCCTTTAAAGAGGCATTTTCTCATCTTTAACGCCTGTTGGTAGAGGGTTTCCGCTTCCAAGTAGCGTCCTTGGGAATCGTAGAGATATGCCAAGTTATTCAGACTGGTTGCCACATCAGGAAGGTCGCGGGGGTGAAGGGATTGAGCTAACTTTAATGCTTGTTCAGCAATAGCTATCGCTTCATTGAATTTGCCTTCGTTATAAAGTTGAATAACTTGTTGATTAAGAGTTGACCAGTCCAATTGATTAAGAAAATCCATTTTATTTTTCCTTGATCATTGATAAAAACGGGGTTTATGCTATTCTCCACAAACGCCAACAGGACTTACCCACATTGAGGCGAGAAACCGGGTTTCTTTGTAGATATCTAGTTGAGAATCTTAGATTTTCAGAGAAACCCGGTTTCTTTGCGTGGGAATTTAAGCATTAATAACCAAATATTCCGTATATAACACCTCAGCGTTCGTTTGACCATTCACATAGTCCAACAGTCCCGCTAAATGGTCTTGATTGACTTCTAAGGCTTCCTGGCGACTATCTTCCAACCACTGAAAAGGCGGTAACTCCGGCGTAATCACCGCAACCAGTTGTTCCCATCCTAGCTCATCGGAGCCAAAATATTGATACTCGGAGTCGGGATGGGGTAACACCGTCTCTTTCCCTGCATGGTAGGACTCTGGGGCAAATTCGGAGGGACACAAACAAACGATCGTGCCGTTAGGTTCCCGTTCAAATAACATTAAGTGTCCCGTTTTTTGAGACTCAACCCGATAAAATAAATCAGTATTAACCTTAATTTTGTCGCGTTTGCTGTTCGGTCTATTTCCCAGCTTCCTTACTTCTGGTATTTCCACTTTTAAGCCGGTTGTGTTATTCACTTTGTCTTTTAATTCCTGCCAACATTCATCAATGGATTTCGGTTTAATTAACCCCTCTTCTTTAGCCCATTGTTTAAACCTTTCCTCGCGCAACCATTCCCGGCAATTTTTCCACCGATCCGCGCCTTCACTGGGTGGACATCCCATTTCTTCGAGCTTGGCACAAATTGAGGCTAATTGTTGGCGATAAATTTGGGCTGCATCTTGGATTTTTTCCTCATCAATTAAATGTTTTGCCGATTGCTGGGCTAGTTTTTGATGAAGACAGCCATCATTATCTTTGATAAAGCGGCTGCGAAAAACTAGGTCTTTTTTTCCAGAGAATTTAAAGTGATTAACCATTGCATCAATAAAATCTCCTTCATACTCATCATACAATTGCTGTAACGTTTTCATAGTCTTGAACTCCTTTTGATCATCTAGGTGAAGTCGGGGCGGGTTTTGTTAAATCCAGGTTGGGTGACAGAAATCTGGGTGAACCCGCCCCTACCGTCGCCTGGGTTTGGGGCGGGTTTAGTCAAATCCAGGTTGGGTGACAGAAATCTGGGTGAACCCGCCCCTACGGTTAATATATTTTGCCTCATTATTTAGAGACGCAGTAACGTCGCGGTGTTGTTGATAATGACGAGAACTACTTCCTGATTCAAATCTTGGATAAGACGACAAATAAATTGTTCTATTTGCGTCGCGATTTGAAGCAGTTTTTGCTCAGTCATCCATACTTCTATCTCATAGACTGTTTCTTGCAGAATAGTTTTTGCTTGGTTTTCATAGAATCCTAAAAAATGTTTATGGGTACACCCACCACAGGTTTTAGTAATCCATTCAGTGAACAGCTTAACATAAGTTTTGTAGTCAACAGGATGACCATTTTTGTCTTGTGTGGAAATAAACATTCGCATTTGACAATCCATCACCTGCTCAACTTTGAGGTGTTCACTCGCCAAAGGAAACTTCTGTGTCTCTTCCTTTAAAATTAAGGGTTTGGACGAGTCAGGAATGAAAGATTGAAGGGGATGATGGCTTAAAATTTGATGGGTTTCCATTTCAAAATCCTCTTTATCTCAGAAAACTGGATTAACTAAGGTATAGCATACTAACTTTCACAAAAAAAGCAAAAGGAGCTTGTTTCTGACAAAAATAAACAAAAATCGACAGGACAAAAATCGACAAAAATCGACAGACAAAAACGCCGATTAAAGCGATATTTTTAGATAGTCATTCTCAAAAGTTACCCCATCGACGTTTGCCGACATTTACAGATAGACTTCTCAAAATTTACCGAGTATCTTCTTAAATGTAGGGGCTGTTTCAACCAGTCCCCATCACAATTAACACACAAAGGGACAAAATTTATGAAACTATTATGGTGGATCGCGGGGGCTGATCCCGATTTATTACAACAATCTCATGCTGGCGATCGCATGAAATACAGCGCGATCGGATTTTCCATTTTGTTAACCACCTTTGCCGCGATCTTCTCGGGTGGCTATGCCTTTTATACCACTTTTAAAGATCCTTTAATTTCCCTGGTGTTAGGGATTTTTTGGGGTTTATTTATTTTCAACATGGATCGGTTAATTGTGCTGACGACTCACAAGGAAAAAAAGAACATTGGCAAGCAAATTCTCATGGGTTTGCTTCGGGTTTTTGTCGCTGTATTAATTGCCGCGATCGTGGCTAAACCCTTAGAGTTGAAAATCTTTGAAAAACCCATCCTAGCAGAAATTGACAAGGAAAATGCCAGAGTAGCCATTGAAATCGAAAAAACTCTCAATGACGGGATGCCAGAAATCCCTCAATTACAAGCTGAAAAACAACGTTTAGAAAAGACTATCTCGGAGAAAGAAAAATATCGAGATTTGTCCTGTAATAAAATGATTGAAGAAGCCGAGGGAACCAGTGGCACTGGAAAAGAAGGAAAAGGTCCTGTTTATGCAGAAAAGCAAGAAATTTGTGTGAAACAAAAACAAGAATTAGAGGCGTTACGCAGCAAAACTGAACCCCGTTTAGCGGAAACCAGGCAACGACTTGAAAAACTCCAAAATGAAAAAGATCAGAAATCTGAAAAAATCAAAACGAGCCAACAAAATGCTGATGATATCATCACTCAGTTAAATACATTGGAACGATTGGGGCAAAAGAATCCCGCGATCGCTCATGCGAGTCACGCAATTTCCTGGTTATTTATTATCATGGATACAGTGCCAATTTTTGCTAAATTAATGGGCAAGCGTAGCCCTTATGATGCTTTGTTAGAGCGCCGCGAACATGAATTAATCGAAAATGCCGAGCAAGAAATTGCCTATATTAGCGAAATAGTCCGAAGTCAAAAACGATTTGAGTTAGAACAATATCAGAATGCCATTCAAGAAGCTTCTAGCAGTCCCGCGATGTCAGATGTTCTCCAAGCTGTGGCGGGTGAAATTATCAATCATACTAAACAACAATTGTTAAAGTTAGTGAGCAAATATCGTCTTCCTCGTTCTATCAAAACCGCGGTCAAACAACAACAAAACTCTGCGGCTGAAAACGTTTATCGCGCTCAAAAGCAACAGCAAGAGACAGAGAAAAAAGTAAATGAATTTATGACTAATGCCACCAAAACCATGAGAAATTTCGTCAACGGATTTTTTTAGAAATGTGGCTTGATAGCAAAGGTGGGTTTTTCCCACCTTTTTTTGAGGTAATAAAGACAAGCCAAATCAAATCAGACAGAATTTATGCACTCCTACCAAAGAAACCGGGTTTTTTACCGAATCTGCGGGCGGCAACGGGTATTTTCGTAAAAAACCCGGTTTCTGGGTCCTATGCGTAAGTCCTATCAGACTAAAAACGACATTTTTCGACAGACAGTTATGAACAGTTTAATTAAACTGGTAAATAAGAAAACATTAGCCAACAACTTCCCAAGGATGCAAACGAATATGTCCAATACTCACCCCAGCAAAATTAATAGTTTAATGGCAAAAAATGGCGAACTGCAATGTGCGGCAGCTCCGATTGAGCGGATTAACTATCATGCTCAAACGGCGATCGATCATGTCATGGAAAAGCGACAAGGATTTTTACAACGCTTCTTCCCAGACGCGGGCACTCGCGCAGCAATTCAAGGGGAATTAGCCTTAATTAAGGATGAATTTGAGTTTCGCCGTCGCGCTTTACAAAAAGTGCGGGAAACCCAAATCCAATCGCTTACCGAACATTGCAATCAATATTTAGTGCGAGAAAAAGCGGCTATTCGCAATGACACCGCGGCATTCTTAATGTCTAAAAAATTGGAGTTGGAAAAAAATTTAGATTTTATTTTTGAGGAATTTCTCACGCACATGGAAGTGAAAATGGCTCAAGCTGAAGCCATGAAAAACCTCAGGTTAAAAGAGGTGCGTCAAGCCCAATTAGAAAAGTCATTGGAAGATTTTGCCGATCTGCAATCTCGTTTAGTTGATCAATTCCAAAAGATCATCTCTGAGGGAGTATAGACAATATAGCCGCGATCGGTTTGGGGCCTGTTTTGTTCAATCTGCGTTGGGTGACAGAAACCAGGGTGAAAGAGCCCCTACCGTCGCGTGGGTTTGGGGCACGATCGCGCATCATCGAAAAATGGGAATCTCAATACAAACCAGAAGATTTGACGACGATGCGCGATCGGCTTATTATCAGAACTTGGTGGCATCATAATTAAATCAATTACGCCCCTATTCCCAAACCTTTGAGGCTGGGATAGCCTCTCAACAAAAAGATGAATCTCGACTATTGAAAGAGCAAGCATTAAAAGACGCGCAAATCTAGTCCAAAGGGAAAAGTTCTCCTCGGTTGGGTTTTGCGCTGCGCGCAAGCTGCGCTAACGTGCCTCAACCCAACCTACAGCTAGGCACTTTTAGCCCCGATGGTAAACTTATTGCCTCATCCGTTTGATATAATAAGAAATGTAGCCAACCTAATTGGGATAAAATAATGGAAACTGCTACAATGCCGACACCCTTCGAGGTGATGATCGAACTAACCGACGAGCAATTTTTTCAGCTATGTCAAAATAACCGCGATTTAAGATTTGAACGGAATGCTTCAGGAGATTTAATCATTATGCCCCCTACTGGTAGTGAGACTGGCAACCGTAATATCAAACTAAGCACACAATTGGAAATCTGGACTTCTCAAAATAATTTGGGATTAGCCTTTGATTCTTCCACGGGTTTCAAACTTCCCAATGGGGCAAATCGCTCTCCCGATGCGGCTTGGGTAAAAAAGGAAAGATGGGAGGCTTTGACAGAGGACGAAAAAGAAAAATTTGCGCCTTTATGTCCTGATTTTGTGGTGGAATTGCGCTCAAAAACGGATTCCTTAGAAAAGTTACAAGGGAAAATGCAAGAATATATAGACAATGGCGCAAAATTAGGTTTTTTGCTAGATAGACAAAATCAGCGCGTAGAAATTTATCGCCCTAATCAAGCTGTAGAAATTCTTTCTTCTCCGTCATCTTTATCAGGAGAAGATATACTACCCGGATTTGTATTATATCTGGAAAATATTCTCTAAGAGAGTGTTTATTGGGAGCGTCTCGCTCTACTGCACTACCAATTTATCTTTAGGAGATGATCCCCTCCCGCGATCGACAGCCAATAAACTCTGATTTGTCGAGACGCGATCTAATAGACATCTCCATAAACTAAAGTAGGGTAGGCATCTTGGGGAGCATCCCGAATTTGCAAATATATCCCTAGTAGGGGCGAAGCATTCCGGCAGATAAGTTATTGGTTAAAAGGAGGAATTTACTACCGGAATGCTTCGCCCCTACAAAATCGGGATGCTCCGGGCATCCTGCCTGCCATTGATCCGATTTTACCCGATCTCTAATGAAATTAGAGAGCTATTTAGCCAAATAATTTCATTTCAAGTTGTAGGGGGTTCTTGTTGTCTATTGTCATTTTACCCTGGCTAATATCCCTGATATATTTACCCAGTAAAAACATAAATTTAGGGGGAATACTTTCACCGATCGCGTCTCGAATCAAACTATCAGAGGCTCGCTCAAGAGTACGTCCCTTTAACACTAAAGAGCCCCAATGATAATCAAAATCTGAAATAGTTTGTAATTGACAAGCTTCGGCTAAAGATAACACACGATTTTGTGAGGGATGAATATTCTGATCTGAACAAGGAAAACTCAAATTTTTCGTAAGAGTGGGCGCAGGAAAATGCCAACTCATTCTTTTATAAGCACTCGTATATCCACGCATAATTCTAATTGTACCATTTTTTTCACAAGTATAGGGACGAGGGAGAATATGACCACATTTGATACAATATAAAGGAGTATCTGTATTTGCCCGATTAATCCCAGAAGCATTACGCGAAGCACCATGTATAGGATTTTTATCAAATTGACAATTCGGGTTAATACATTGATTATTAAAAGCGGATTCATTTTCAGGAGTATGACGTATCCACTCATACTTTTTCGGATCGAGGACGGGTACATAATGAAGAGACAAAGAGGGATGTTTTGCGGTTATAGCATTCTCCCCATCTAAAGGCGGAAAATTGCCAATGGCATCCTTAAGTGTTACCCATTTCGGTAAACCATGCTTACCCAATTTATCATGGGTTGGTGCAGGAATTAAAGAAACACCTAATTTTAACATCCGTTTTGCTTGTGGAAGACGAGTATAAATTGTCATCAATCTTTGTCGGCGTTGCGGAATCCCATAATCAGCAAATTCAACTACTTTGGCTGCACCGATATATTCCTCTCCTAAATATTCAGGAATTAAGTCTATAATTGCTCTTAATTCTCCAGTTTCATCGGGAATTAGAGTATTTTTCATTCGAGAGACATTCTCAAAAATAACCCAAAGGGGTTTTAATTTTGCCGCGATCCGAAGTGCGGGTAATATTAATTGATTGCGTGGATCTAATTTCGGGCGTAAACCTTTGCGTACATTGTCTAAGAGAGTTCCCATCCCATTAGGTGACATTCCTTGACAAGGAGGTGTTGCTATTATTGCGAATAATTCTTTATCTTTCAGAATGGCACGGGTTTTTCTGATTATTTCTTGTTCATAAGTAACAATATCCCCCATGATAATATGAGAATTAGGAAAGTTAGTTTTGATTAACGCGGCACGCTCTTCTTTAAGTTCACTTTGCAGGAGAAATTGATAACCCGCAGACTCAAATCCTTTATCTCCAATTCCTGCACCGGAAAATAAACTGATCACGGGTTCAAGATTATTTTCTCTGGAAAAAAAATCCATAATTCCCATCCTCCTTTTTTCCTATTCTACCCTGTACCCAGAAAATGAACTAACATAAATTGCACTTTAGGATTACTCTAATTCACCAAAATTCCCTTCCTTTACAGAGCCATCGGGCATAATTGTCCCTTTAAATTTTACACCTCTTAAGTCAGTATTTTTTAAATTTGCTCCTTCTAAATTAGCATAACTTAAATTAGTTAATTGTTGAGAACTCCGTGAGGAAAAACTATGGAAATCGGCTCCCATTAAATTAGTTTTACCTAAATTAGCATATTGTAAATCGACACCATGTAAAATTGCCTGCACTAAATTGGCACTTTTTAAATTTGTACCCCAGAGTCTCCCCTCGGATAAATTGGCATTTTGTAAATTCGCTTTACTCAGATTGGCTAATGTTAAATCAGCATTCCATAATCGCCCTTGAGTTAAGTCGGCTTCCTTTAAATCGGCTTTACTTAAATCTGCATCAATGAGATCCACGTTGGTTAAATTGGTTTGACTCAAATCTGCGTTGGAAAGATTGGCTTTTCGCAAATTTGCTCCGGCTAAATTTGCTCCGGCTAAATTTGCTCCGGCTAAATTTGCTCCGGCTAAATTTGCCCCATGTAAATCGGCTTTACTTAAATCGCATTGTTTCCAGAGAAAGGAAACACACCAATTTTCTTGTAATAGTTGTTGGATATCTTCATTATTGGCTGCGATCGCGGGGGAAATATAACCCATTACCATGCAAATGATTAATAAAATGGTAAAGACTAAGTTTGACATAGACAGACTCTCTTTCATAACAGTTAATTGATTGATACACTACACTTTCCTCTCAATCATACCAAATCAGGAATCTTTGCTAACAACTAATAATTAAGGAAGAAGGAAGAAGGAAGAGGGAAGAAGGAAGAAGGAAGAAGGAAGAAGGAAGAAGGAAGAGGGGGAAGAAGGAAGAAGGAAGAGGGTTAACAATTGATAATTAACTATTAATAATTATCAATTGTCAATTGTCAATTATTAATTACCCAATCCCTAATCCCCAATCCCCTTAACGACATTAATCCCAGGGTTTGACATATTTTTTTAATTCATCAACGAGATCGGTATCATTAGACGCGCTTCTCGCTCCTGTTTCCGCTGCCCATCGTTTCAAATCTTGAATTTGATCGCGGGATATTGCTGCTAATGGCATTGTTTCTTCGATCGCTCTTAATATATCTTCTGTGATTAAATCTCGACGTTGTTTATTGACAAATGTGCCAAAAGCCTGATATAATCCATCAATAATTACTTGTTCTATTTCGGCTCCGCTAAATTCTTTGGCACATCGCGCTAATAACCCCATATCAAAATCTCGCCATTTATTCGGACGTAATTTTTGTAAATGTACTTTAAAGATTTCTTCTCTTTCTAATTCTGTGGGTAAGTTTAAAAAGAATATTTCATCAAAACGTCCTTTTCTTAATAATTCTGCGGGTAATATTCTCACATTATTCGCGGTTGCAACCATGAAAACAGCACTGGTTTTTTCTTGCATCCAAGTAATTAAAGTCCCAAAGACTCGCCGAGATGTTCCTGAGTCTCCGTCGCTTCCACTGTTAATATTTCCAAAGGCTTTATCTATTTCATCTATCCATAATACACAGGGCGCGATCGCTTCTACTAATTGAATCATTTGTCGCACGCGACTTTCACTTTCTCCGACTATCCCTCCAAATAATCTCCCTGAGTCTAATCTTAATAAGGGTAAGCGCCATTCATGGGCAATAGTTTTGGCTGATAATGATTTTCCTGTCCCCTGGATTCCTACTAATAAAACTCCTTTGGGGTTGGGAATCCCAAAACGTCTGGCTTCTTCTGTAAAGGCATCTTGACGCATCTTTACCCATTGTTTTAAATTTTGTAATCCTCCCACATTTTTGAGTGAGGCTTGACTGGGTAAAAATTCTAATATTCCGGTTTGACGAATGGCTTGACGTTTCTCTTCTAATACTCCGTCTATATCCGACTCATTAACCTGTTGTTTTGCGGCTAATGCTTTCCCTAAAACACGACGTATTCTTGCCCGACTTAACCCTTGACAGGCTTTGACTAATTGTTCTAATGCTAACCCGGTAATTTTCAGATTTTCGGGTTGGACTATTTGAGAAATTAAAGATAAAATTTCCTGTGTATTGGGTAGGGGAAAATCAATTACGGTTACTTCATCTCTCAATTCATCGGGTAATTCTAGTGTCGGGGAAGTTAAAATTAAGGTTTTAAATGTCTGTTTTAATTCCCTGGTTAAATTGCGTAATTCCCTTACTACGGGGGCATTTTTATCGGTATAAGGGGCTTTTAAAATAGGATGTAAGTCTCTTAAGACAAAAATAGTATAGGCTTCTTTGTCTGAGGCTTTTTGTACGCGATCGAGGGCTGCTATGACAGAGCCTTTGGCGGAACCGTTATCACTCCAACCGCGTACAATATCCCATAATAATACCTGACGTGGTGTCGAAAGTTGACTGGCTACTTTGGCAATGACATTTTCCATAGGCTCTTCTTCTAAACCTACAATATAAAGCATTCCATAACGCGCTCTAATCATTAAACTTAATTGCACCATCAGGGATTCAAAGGGGTTATTTGATATGGTTCCCCGTACAGCATCAGAATTTCTTGGTTGTGGCGCTTTTTCTGTCATAAGCTTGTTTTATATGTTAGTTTTTTTCTGATATATCTGAAGGAAGAAGGAAGAAGGAAGAGGGAAGAAGGAAGAAGGAAGAGGGAAGAAGGAAGAGGGAAGAGGGAAGAAACTGGGTTTCTCTGTGAGAAAATTTAGATTAGTTCCTTAATAAAATCTTAAATCTCAATTACCCATTTATCCATTTTATTAATTTTTCTGATAGTTTTTGGCGTTTTCTATTAATAGAATCTATGCAAACGTGCTTTGTTATGGCTTTGGCTAGGGGTTTGTCGGGGTTTTCTGCTAAAAACAATTGATAGACTATTTCAAATTCATTGTCGCTTACATATTGAGGTGTGAGGTGAATCAACACGCGATCGCCGCAAAACATCGGTCGATAAAAATCCACACTTGCATGAGTAATAGGAATAGCAAGCTCAGGAGTAGTAAAGAACGTTTTGAGATTAATATCTGATGCAGCAAGAGAGGCTTCATAAGCTTCATGGCAAATTGCTAAGACATTAGCAAAATAAACCACTCCCGCGGCATCAGTATCTTGAAAGCGTATCGTTCGAGAATAGATAAATAGCATTTTTCGCGTAAAATAAATAGGTAGGAAAAATTAATTGATTGTCTAGCAAAAATGAATCGGGCAAACCACGGCAGGATTGGCTCTACCCAATAGGGTTTTTATGTCATTTCAAAATATACCATTAATTTTGACCAGGCACTTAACTCTTTAAATTTCTTTCACTTGATCTTGTAAGGCTTGCGTGGTTTTGTTTCCGACAATATAGTAGGGACACGGCAGTGCCGTGTCCCTACTTAATATGTGCTTTAAAAATAGAATTTAGCTGAAATTTTGCGGGCTCTTTTCTGGGGACTTTTTCTACTAAACCGCGTCGATTTAAAGATTGTAGAATGTGCATAAATTTAGCTTGAGATACTTCCATATTAGCAGGTTTTTGGCAAATATCTATCGGTTCATCTTGATGGGCTAACCAGTTTATCACATTTGTTTCTAATTCGGATAACCGCTCTAACTGCGATTCTAAATATAATTCTATATCACCTAAAAATAAGTCATCTTCATCTGTCATAAAAAGGGAAACTCTCCCGTTAAATAACTCTATAATTGTTGAAGCAATAATATTTAACCAAGCTGGATGACTTTGATATAGTGTTATTAATTCATCCCATTTTGCCTCATCTTGTAAATCTTTTTGTCTCAAGATTTCTTTCGCATCTTCTCCTAATCCTTGCAGATGTAATGTTTTTGTGTGTTTATTTTCCTTTTCTAAAGTCTCTATTTCTCCGGGGTTTTCCCAACTAATTAAAATTAAACAACTTTGATGAGATAAGGTAGCAATTTGCTGAAAAAATTTACGATAATCTTTATAGTCTGTTAAATACTGACCCGCTAAGTTACCATTTTTAAAAATATTCTGCACGTCATCAAGGATTACTAAACAACGAGATGAGCGAAAATAATCTATTATTTCTGGTAATGGAGTTGCCTGGGATTGAGAAAAAAACTGTTTAAGTTCATCTTTAAGGTTGATCAGTTTAGGCAAATGCTCAAGACTGCGATAAATAATATAATCAAATTGTGTGTTAATTTCTGAGATTAATTTCAGGGTTAAAGCCGTTTTTCCTATGCCACTCAATCCATAAATTGTGATTAATCTAGTCTGATTTTCTAAAATCCATTCTTTAAGAGTAGAAGTTTCTGAATTACGCCCGTAATTATAGTTCAATTCTGGTGCTTTTGTTAGCTCAATCACTGGGGATTTATTTTGGTCTTGGGGAGAGCGCGATCGTGTTTCTATATCCTCTAAAGATTGGGAATTTTCCCTACAAATATTAATATGATTTTTATTAATGTTATGATTACTAATAATCAGTGAAGAATCACCAAAACTGTAGATAGTAGATCCAGCTTTATTTTCTAAAATAGAACGAACATTCTTTTGTTCAATCTTTTTTGAAAAAACATCGGAGAGAAGTTTCCATAATTTTGCTCCCTCTCTTTTAACATGATCATAACTATACCCATTAGTTCCCGCGATTTTCTGAAAATTTTGACGTTGTAAAACACTTTCTAATATAGATTTTTGTAAAGAATCAAGATGTTGTCCTGTTTTCGCGAATACCTGTTCATCAGTCCATTTTGACAATTCTTCAACGTCCATATATTTTTAACCTCACTCAATCTTTTTAGTTTAGCCACTAAAACCCACTTTTTGCCACTAAAGTTAAGTTTTGTAAAGATAGAACTAAACAGCACCACCAAATCACACTATATCACACCAAATCCCACGATATCAATTTGGCTAAAAGATGCCACTCCAGTCTAAAAATTAGAAAGTAAAATGTAAAATATTAGGTAAATAAGCCATATTGCTGATTTGCTTAATAAATCATTATGATACCGCATTTTGCAGTGGAATTATTAGGTTTAGTATAATGGGAGGCATGATAATGAGTGACAATTACGGCAAAGAACTAGCACAAGAAGCTGGAAAAACAGCCGTTAGATTTGCTACAAGCGCAGTGGTATGCTCGGTTGTAGCCGAATTTATTGGGTTTCTGATATTAGGTAAATAAGCCATATTGCTGATTTTCACTAATAAATCATTATGATACCGCATTTTGCGGTGGAATTATCAAAGGATTATTCTTGGGAGGTTTTCTCATGGCTGAATCATACATTAAAGAACTGGCGAAAGAAGCAGGAAAAACGGCTATTAAAGCTGCTGTATATGTGGCTGTAGGTGCAGTTGTTGGGTCATTATTCGCTGGTCCAGCAGGGGCAGCCGTTGGTGCTAAGGCCGGAGCAGCAGTAGGCTCCGCAATTGGCGGAGACGGAGGAGTCTGAGGATTTTTTTCTTAGTGAATTGTAAAGTGGGTAAAATGGCTAAAAATCTTATTCGAAAATCCGATAAGCTTCATTCCATTTTACCCATTTTGTATTTCTTGTTCAATTAAAACAAAAAGTTGTAAAATATTCCTTTACTCACTAGCTTTAACAATTAACTCATCTCCGACATGAACATGATGGGGAAAATTAGGTAAATCGGGAAAATGTTCTACATTATCCCCGCGTTTTTTTAACTGTTGCTTATTTCCATCCATCCACTGATATCTATAGCTTAAAGTAATTAAACGATTATCAATAACCGTAAAAGATTCAGCAATTTCTAAAAAATCCTCATTTTTTAAACTTAGCCTAGCTCGAAAATAACCACGATTAAAC
>JBEDKD010000388.1:0-3834 GCA_041172365.1 Cyanobacteriota bacterium
CCTTTTATGTTAGTGGAAGGGAATCCGGGGAGAGTGCGATCGCTTAATCTTGTCGGTTTAAAAAGAGCGGGTTTGACGGATGATGATTTTCAGTTATTAAAAAAATCATTTCGTGTGTTATACCGTTCTGGTTATACTTTTAATGAAGCCCTCAAACAATTAGAGTTATTATCTGATAATCCCCACTTAGAACATTTGTTGAGTTTCTTGCAAAAATCTTCTCAAGAAGCTGGACGCCGCGGTCCCATGCCGGGGAAAAAGTAAATGAGGTGAAGAAGTGAAGAAGTGAAGAAGGAAGAATTAATTAACCACAAAGGCACAAAGGCACAGAGGAAGAAGGAAACTTCCCTCCCCATTCCTCATTCCCCATTACCCATTACCCATTACCCATTACCCAATCCCCATTTACTATGCGATCTGAACAAGTTTGGCTCGCGTTAATGATAGGTAATTCACGCCTTCATTGGGCGAGTTTTAAGGGTTTAACTCTTCAAGATACCTGGGATACTGGCCATCTTAGTCAAGGAGAGAAAGGTGATTATAATTCACTTAATTCTCTGGACAATAACGAGTTAGAAACACAACCTTTAGTTATCGCGTCGGTGGCATCTGAGCAAACAAAACTCTGGCAAAATAATCCTAATGTTCATATTCTTAATTTAGATGAAATTCCTTTGAGGGGACTCTATTCTACTTTAGGAATCGATCGCGCTTTAGCTGTCTTAGGTGCGGGGACTCGTTTTGGTTTCCCGGTTTTAGTGATTGACGCGGGGACGGCTTTAACTTTAACGGGATGCGATCGCGATCGAAATCTCATCGGAGGAGCAATTTTACCCGGTTTAAATTTACAATTATTATCTCTTAAACAAAGAACATCGGCTTTACCATTAATTGAATTACCAGAACATTTACCCCGTCGCTGGGCAATGGATACACCAACGGCTATTCAAAGTGGTGTAATTTATACTATTGTGGCCGGACTGCGATATTTTATTGTCCATTGGCAAAGGCGTTTTCCTGATAGTAAAATAGTTTTTACCGGAGGAGATCGCGCCTTACTTTTAAATTATTTTCAATCAGCATTTCCTGAGTTAGGAGAAAGCATTATTGAAACTTCTGATATCATTTTTTGGGGAATATCAGAAGTTTTTTCCCGAATCAATTAATCTCTTATATCTTCATTACGGATAATCAGTCTGGGGAAAAATCACTCCTCAAATCAGAGATAGAATTTTTTTTACCGCTCCTAAACGCGATAAACACAGATGTTTTTACACTCAATATTCTGTTGTTTTTTAACGGCTGTAGGGGCTCTTTCACCCAGATATTTAATACCCACAGAAAACGGATCAAAACCCGCCCCCACCCAGGCGAAGCATTAGACATCTCCAACAACTATTGTGGCGCAGGCCTCCTGCCTGCGCTGAACCTTATCTTTGCCAGATGTCTATTAGACATCTCCAACAACTATTGTGGCGCAGGCATCCTGCCTGCGTGGAACCTTATTTTTGCCAGATGTCTATGGCTCACAACCCAACAGCCCTGGGGGTTGGCGGGCATTTTTACAAAACTTTACGAAAACTTTACGAAAACTTTACAAAAACTTTACAAAAAAAAACTGCGATCAGTGCGGAAATTCCAAAATTCGCGGGTAGATGGGAACATAGCAGATTTGAGTGGGTGCAGAAAAAAAACAAGCTAATCATGGATCGAAATGATCATTAGAGGTGTCAAATAGTTGCTCTACCGTTGCCAAAAACCTGACACCAGCACTACCCAATGTTGCTCTACCGTAGCCAAAAACCTGATACCAACACTACTACTTTTTTGTCAAGGGTGTTGTCATAGGTTATTTGGTTCCGAAGTGCTTTGAAAACAAAGCGTTCAAGATTTTATTACCTATCAACTATTTCTTGATAGGCGATTACCAAATTTTAAACCTTAGCTGATCCTGGGCAGGAAAATGGCATAAAGCAACATATTTTATCGGTGCATAGCAGTTTTTTAGATGCAGAAGAAAAGCATAAATATCAGGCATCTAAATGGAAATAAAGATATTAAATAGTAGATAAGTTTTGCTAAAAATATCAGATGTTAATACTACCCAATATAACTGGTTTTAACACAATTATTACCACTAATTGCTAATTTTTATTATGGATAAATTAGGTACTCAAATATCCGTAATGTCATGCCAGAACGAGGCTGCTGGGGATATAACTTTCACAAATTTCTGGGACTTATGGGAGCAACATAAAGACTATCTTTATCGTTGTTGTCTTAGGTGGATAGGCAATCCTAACGATGCGGAAGATGTACTCAGTCAGGCGATGATTAAAGCCTGGGAGAAGGTGCAAGAGATGGCCAGTCCTATTAAGGACTTTAAAGCATGGCTTACCAAACTCACCTATAATCTCTGCATGGATCTTCATCGCCAACACTATAAAAACAGCAGCAGAATTGAGAGTTTGGACGCGATTTATGCTGAATATCAAGAGGAATTGGTTAGCCAAGAGGAAACACCAGTTCTCGCCGCTACGCGGCGAGAACTCGAAAAATTTTTGCTTAGTGCAATCGATCAGTTACCGCCCTTATTACGAGAAACTTTGATTTGGCATTTGCAGAAAGAATTATCTTATCGAGAAATTGCGGAAAAACAGAATATTTCTTATGAAAATGTCCGCAAACGAATCTCCCAGGCGCGGGCAATTTTACGGAAAAAATTGCAGGAGTATGAGGGAGAGGAAAAAACCGAAGTCTCTCCGTCGCCAAAACGGGGTAAATCTCAGAAAGTCCTACCAGAAAAATCTTTGAAAACAGATAGTTTGGTGTCATCTGGGGAATTGGATACGATGATGCCGACTGAAAGGGATGAGCCGATTTTGGCGGTTGAATCAGAGCCA
This sequence comes from Cyanobacteriota bacterium, assembly GCA_041172365.1. Lineage (GTDB taxonomy): Bacteria > Cyanobacteriota > Cyanobacteriia > Cyanobacteriales > Microcoleaceae > JBEDKD01. The sequence continues at coordinate 2,904 of JBEDKD010000388.1, forward strand.
GAAATCTCTGAAGCATCGAGGGAAATTGATGCAGAAAAACTAACGGTTTGTCTAGTTAATGAGGAGCCGATTTCGGAAAAAATAGAGATCGCGGTTGTTAGGGTGCGTGAGAAATACGGTTGTAATAATGACTGGAGAATGAGCGAATCTCCGCCTTTCTGGAAATGGTTTTTCGGTGGATTAATGACTTTCAATCAGGGGCTCGATTCCAGTTAACGCGAGATTATACTCTCTCTAGTGATCAGTCGGTGGAAAAATTTTGCACTTCCACCTCTTGTCGTGCGCGATCGATTTCTCACGGCTACTGTCACAGGGGAAATTTGCCGTTTTATTCCTAGGGGGGAAGCATTGGAAACGACCATATTAAAATCATACCAGAAATGTATATTGGCCAATGCTTCGCCCTACCAAAATCTTTGATACCCACCGAGATAAGATATAAACTCGCCTTATCCCTTACGGATCTGTGGGGCAGGTTTATCTAGGCTGTTTGCAAGTAGCAATATTGATCGGGCGAACCCGCCCCTACCTACAAAATGTTGATTTTTCGTAATTTTTCCGAGAATGAAACAGCCCAGGGTAGGAGCGGGTTGATCCCGATATCAAATTTCTCAGGGGATTTTGACTATCGAGTTAAATTGAATATTGCTGGGATTATACCATGCTACTTCTTATTTGATTAATACCGTAAGAAGAGCGTGGAAAATTGTCATGGCTTTTGCTCAGAGGGGGGAAATCTGAAAAATGATTTTAGGGGATATCGTTAGTTGAAAAAAGTTTGGGATTAGTTATTCACAATTTGGCATCAATAATCGTCTAACTAATAGAAGATAAACAATCTCTTGAGGTGTAATATGATGATGCGTCGTTTGGCTTTAATTACTGGTTTCGTTATTCTGAATGCTTTTGGATTTGCAGCCGGAGCGCGTGC
>JBEDKD010000389.1:0-7757 GCA_041172365.1 Cyanobacteriota bacterium
CAACAATTCCCCGTTTAGAAAATGGTGACAGGCTCACTCGGACTGAATTTGAGCGTCGTTATCATGCCATGCCCAATCAGACAAAAGCAGAACTAATTGAAGGAATTGTTTATATGGCATCACCCCTAAGAATTACACAACATGGCAACCCTCACGCTCGTATTATGACTTGGTTAGGAAACTATTGGTCAACCACACCCGGAATTGAATTAGGAGATAATTCTACGGTGCGACTTGATGCTGATAATGAACCTCAACCTGATGCACTCCTAAGAATTAAAATAGGCGGACAATCAACAATTAGTGAGGATGGTTATGTAGAAGGAGCACCCGAATTAATTGCTGAAGTGGCCTCCTCCAGTGCTTCCTACGATTTGCACCAAAAACTCAACGTTTATCGTCGCCATCAAGTACAAGAATATTTAGTGTGGCGAGTAGATGATAGCCAATTTGATTGGTTTAGATTAAATAACGAGGAATATATTCAACTTGAACCCAATGGGGATGGAGTAATTTGCTCTCAAACTTTCCCCGGATTATGGTTAGATAAAACCGCGTTATTGTCGGGGGATTTAGCTAAAGTTTTAGCCATTTTGCAGCTAGGATTAGCTACACCAGAACATCAAACTTTTGTCGAGCAGTTATCAGCACGCGATCAGAGCATCTCACCTTTGCCAAAACAACTACCAATTTCCGCAAATGAGAAATGAACTCCCGCCAAAAACTTATTGCCTATTAACCATCCCAAAAATTCACCTGTAAATTACTATAGGAGTCAAGCAAAAATGGTTCAATTACTAACTAAAACTTATTCCTTTGAAGAATATCTCGCTTATGACGATGGCACTGATAACAAATATGAATTAGTTAATGGAGAATTACAACTTATGCCTACTGCTAGTGGTTTTCATGCTTTGCTCTTACATTTTATCTTTAAGATTTTAGAACAAGAGATTGACCAACTTAAACAGCTGTGGAAAGTAATGCCCGGTACAGTAGGAGTAAGAACCGCGAAAAAGAAATCAAGGATTCCTGATTTAGTCGTTTTATCAGAAAGTCAATGTCAGGAAATCCGACAAATGTCCACCGCAGTTTTAGAAACACCTCCCCTTTTAGCCGTAGAAATTGTTAGTCCGGGTAATGCTGATGATGACTACCGTTATAAGCGTTCTGAATATGCTGTCAGAGAAATTCCTGAATATTGGATTATTGATCCAGAAACAGAAAAAATATCGGTTTTATTATTAGTTTCTGGTTTTTATGAAGTGACCGAATTTACAGGAAAACAGGAAATCAAGTCTTTACTTTTTCCTGAATTAAAGTTAACATCTAAACAGGTTTTTGAAGTATAAAATTTGTTATTTAATTGAATACCAGGCATCGGTGGGTGGACAAAACAAGACTGAGATTTTTTGGGGGTGGTTGAGTTTTAATACATCACTGTGGAAGCCATGAAAGACAGGGGGAACGGTTTAAATTTAGTAATTTTGGACGTGTTAATGAAAATACCATGCGTCGTTATTTAACCAGTTTCCTGCTTTCTCGGACACGGTGGCAATGGGGATGGAATTAGATAGTATTGAAGTGGAAAAAAGCCCTTTCTGTCGTTATAGTAGCGAATGTTGGGATGTGAAATTAAAGTTCATTGATCCCGAAAATGGTCGTCGGCCAAAACGGGTGTTTCGCGTTACCATTGACGTGAGCGATGCCCTTCGGGCTCAGCGCAGCTATCGCACTCCGGTAACATTAGGAGAAGTACGCTCTTGGGCTGTCAGTTCTTAAACAGGTAACATTCAGCTACTTTAAAAGAAAAACAACTACAAACCTTTAAGGTGATCGCGGCTATTAGGGACGAAAAAACCTTAAAGATTTGTAGTTTAGATGAAATGCTATAACATAGCTTTCAAGAGGGGATTAATTAATAAAATAGTCTCTTGATTCTGTGGTTTTAATTCTAGCAGTATTCGTCTCTTGAGAGAGTCTATAATATTCAATAGCTCTGAGGGAGGAAAAGACAGTTGATTTAATAAATTGCCGAGAAAAACGGGATCATCTTCTTGAGCTAAAATCATCATTAATTCTTTCTCTTTTTTGCTAAGACGTTGGAGTCGTTCATTTAATTTATCTTCGATAGAGCAAGCTAAACTTAGAGGATAATCTGTCAAAAATTCAGTAACGCGGCTTCTACAGAAATCTTGAATCCTTACTGCTGTAATTTCTAACCAATCAGGATTTCCTTGATAATTATCGATCAAGGTGTCCCAGTTTTCTTCGTCTAATAGTTGGTGATCTTTAAGAATCTTTTTTGCTACACTTCCTAAACTGGATAATACTAGGGAACGGATGGGGGTGTTATTCTTTTCTAATAGGACTATTTCTTTCGGTTTTTCTTGACTAATTAAGATTAAACTACTTTGATGACCTTGTTTTGCTATTTCTTTGATAAATAGCTGATAGTTTTCATAACCTGTTTTATAAATTCCAGATAGTTGTTCTGGTTTAAATAGTTGATGGCAGTCATCAAGGATGAGTAAACCACGATATTCTCGAAAATAATTAAGTAAAAGGGAAATTTTGTCCTCTATATCTTCAGGGTTATTTGCTGATTTAGGAAAGACTGACAGCAGTTGGGTTAAGAGTTTATCTAGGGTAGGAGCAAAATATAAGCTTCGATAGATAATATAGTTAAAATGGGGTTTAATTTGTTCTATAAGTTGTCTCGATAGGGCAGTTTTGCCGATTCCGTTTATTCCTAATAGGGCAATGATCCGAAGGCGATCGCCAATCAGCCATTTTTCTAGGGTGTTAAGTTCCTCATTTCGACCATAAAAGCGGTAATTTTCCGGTGCGTTTCCTAAGTTTAGTTGGGGTTTGGTTGGGTTTGTTTCCGGTTGTGGGGTAGTTTTTTCATATTTACAGTTTGTGGTGTTATCTGTGCATATCTGAACATTATTAAGTGCTACAAAATCTCTACCAACAAAATCTCTACCAACATTATTATAAAAATCTCCATTTCCTAAAATACCTTGTGCGGTTTTTTTTGTAATATCTACTCCCAAAACATCAGACAAAAGTTGCCATAATTCTGAACCTTTATCCCCAATATGTCCTTCACTTAAATAAGATTCCTTAGCAATATCTGAATAGGTTTTACCCTCTAAACTACTTTTGAGAATAGTTTTTTGTGTGTAGCTTAGGTTTTCACCCGTTTTATTAAGAACTAGCTCATCTATTAGCTGTAGGATGGTTTCGACTGGCATAACTTGAGGCTATGGGGTAGATTTTTTGTATTCTAGCAGAACTTTCCGAACTTTCCGAACTTTCCGAACTAAATTTTTCTGCTTAAACTACCAAACTTTCCGATGGACAAAGCCTAGATTAGTGAATAAACTTAGATATAAGGGCTAATGCTCAACCATGCTTAAGCTCACGGGAAAACCTGTGAAACTCTAATGAGTATATTTGATTTTTGGAAACCTAGATCGCCGAAACCTTCTACTGTATATCATCGAGATAATATCTCTGATGATATACAAATCACAGTGGAAGGATTACCCGAAAATTTAGAACCAGACGAGCGTAAAAAGATAATTACCAGTTTGGTTAGAAATACCTTACCTCATCTGAAAGAATGCGAAGCTCCACCTGGAGAGACAATCTATCAAGGTCAGGCGAGTTTGCGAATAGAGGATAAAATCTATCAAATTAAGTATTCTCTTGACTTTGTTCGGGTTTTAACTGCTTTAGAGGTGTATAAGCAAGCTTTTGATGCTGTTAATATAGGCGCGTATGAGGGAACGTATGATCCTGATTTAGCTGAATTAACAGCTAATTATATCAAACAAGAAGCTTGGCATGAAGCACACCCACAAGAAAAACGCAAGTCACACAAACCTGATCAAAATTCTGATTACATTGATGTTGATAAAATTACGGAGGATAAACAATGAATAGTTTTGGTAATAATGTAGTCACAGAAAAAATTGGAGATGGTATTGAACTTTATATTGAGGGGATACCGCAAGCAGCAATAACACCAGCGGCTCAAGCACAAGCGGCTTTATCATTAATCCAATATGGTATTCCTATGGGCGCTCATTTTACGGCGGGAATTATAGGAAGTATTGGTAATGCTACTTTAAGAATTGGTAGCGAGGTCTATAAAATAAAATATGCTTTTCGCGCCATGCGTGCGATTACGGCTCTGGAAATTTATAGTCAAGCAATTGACTATATTGAATATAGGAAATCGAGAGGACAAGTTGATTCTATTTTAGCAGATGATACGATTGGTTATCTGCGTCAATCTTTACGTCAAGAACATCGAAAATGGCGGGAACAACAGGGATAAATATAGCACCATGACTCAAAGAAATATATCTTTAGGTAATAATGTAGAATTGATTATAGATGAACCTAATGCTATTTCCGCCAATGAAAGAGCATTAGTTGTCACCTCTGCAATTCTTAATCTTGTCTCACAATCAAGCTCTAGTTTATATCCTTCTACTATTTCGGGATATTTACCGATTGAAATTGGTCGTCAAATTTATCAAGTATATTACCAATTTAAAGTTAGAAGGATTATAAACACCTTGAATATTTACAATGATGCCATTGTCCATATTCAAAATAATCGGCATTTATATCATCCTCATTTAGCTAATCAAGCTATTGAAACCTTGAGGGAATGCTATAGAGATGCACTGAGTTAATTAAAAACAAAATCAGAGGTTAATTATGAATTGGAATATTCATAAAAGAAAAACAGAAAGAATTTTAAAGGCGTTGCAAGAAGGAACTCGTAATGTTAAATATGGTGGCAATGCCTATGAAGAATCTCAAAAGATAAAACAAGCCGGGGAAACCACTTTTGGTGATTGGATCAGAACACCATTAGGAATAGCGATATCTTCAATTGTAGGCTTAATAAGTGCAGGATTTATTATTAGTGCTATTGAGAACTCAGCATACGAAAATAACGCGATAGTGAATCTTGAGAATGTTTGTAGAATAGAATGGAATTATTACAGAAATAAGAGAATTATGTATCAAAAAGGTGATTTAGGAAGCCAGAATGATCCTAATTATTATTATAGTTTGCTAACTGCTCCAAATCAAGGCTATAATACAGCGATAATTTACGCGAGTCCTAGACAGTCTGGGAGGAAAAGTTTGGTCGGTATTGCTATAGTTCCTGCGGGTAGCAAACAAACTTATTACTCTTGTGATATTTGTATAAGCAATACATCTAAAACTATTTTATATACTTCAACAATGGTTAGCGGTACTACAATTGGTTGTCCCCAAAATTATAGTTTTCGTAAAAGAATTAGCTAAATGCGATCGCAGGTTACTCTCAAATTAGTGCTAATAAATCAACTAAGTTAACCTTTCCTGAGAATAAATTAGTACAAGTGTATGGGGAAGTTCAGCTATCGGGATGTAATTACATAGTATAGAAGTGGAAAAAAGCCCTTTTTGTCGCGATGGTAGCGAATGTTTGGATGTTAAATTAAAATTCTTTGATCCTGAAAATGGTGTGCAAAAAGACTTTACCTGATCTTGCTTTTCGCGGTTTTTTCCACATAAGCACCCAATTATGTTGAAATAATACCGATTTGCCCTTATGGTGAAGGATCGCCACTTACCAACCCAGGCTGATTCATTCTTCGACAAGCCCCCAGGGACTCAAGTCAGAGTCTCATAGGAAAAGTCGGTTAAAACCGACTCAAATACTAATAATTAGTCCTCTTGAGGGGATTTTAGCTGTGAGACAGGGGTTTCAACCCACCCAAGATTGTCTAATAGTAAAAGTCGGTTAAAACCAACTCAAATACCAATAATTAGTCCTCTTCAGAGGACTTTCGCTATGAGACAGGGACTTGAGTCCCTGGCGGACTATATGAAAAGAATCAATCAGCCCTGCCCGATTTATTGGGGAAGTGTCACTAATCGGGATTAGTTAAATTAACTAGGAGTTTTCTGTAATTCTGGACGCTCTTCGGCAACAATAGCCCCTTCTACGGGACAAACTTGTACACAAATACCACAGTCAATACAGGTATCAAAATCAATCCAAAACCAGTCAGTGCTTTTAGTATTTTTGCCCGGTCCGGGATGAATACAAGCAACGGGACACGCGCCAACACAATCCGCGATTCCTTCGCAAATATCAGTAACAATTGTATGAGCCATAGTGTGATTTTTGGTAATAGGTAATGGGGATTGGGGACTGGGGACTTGGGACTTGGGGACTGGGGACTTGGGGACTGGGAAGGAGACTTGGGGACTTGTGATTAGGGAAGAGAAGAAATTAGCAAGGGATTATCCCCCCTGCCTTTGTGAAGGGGGGAGGATGTAAGGGATAAGTGATTTGTTTTTCTCCCTATCTCCCCAGTTACCAGTCCCTAGTCACCAGCCCCTAGTCACCAGCCCCCAGTCACCAGTCACTAATTTACCGTTTCCAGGGTTGAGGAAGCATCAGCATTGATCCAAGCAATTTGGGAAATACGCCGCGATCGCGCATATTCGCGCACCGAGTCAGGAGAATCACGTTTTTCTAAATCAACTTCCACGCGTACTAACTCCGTTGAAGATCGCAAATTTTGGGCAAACGCAAACGCGGCTTGATAAGCTTGAGGAGTTTGGGGAATCACTAACCAATCAGAGGGAGGAGTTTCATAGAAAAGTTGATCTTGAGCTAAGAGCACATGATGAACATCTTCTATATTTAGAGAAAATCCAATCCCCGGATAATTGTTACCTTGAAGATCGTAAATCCCTAATAGTTGATCATAACGTCCACCCTGTCCTAAAACTCTAGTGGAGTCTGTATCGCTGACGACTTCAAACACAATACCTGTGTAATAGTCAAAGGTTTGAATTAAACTTAGATCAAGATGAATGGGGAAAGGAAAACCCGACTCTTGTAATAATTCCAACAGAGATTTTAGATCATTAAAACCTTCCTGTTGAGGGATATCCAAATCCAGTTTCGAGACTTTCAGTAACACTTGCTCCGGTGTTCCCCGTAAGTCAAATAGCAATAAAGCCCGATCGCGCAATTCCTGAGAAAGGGGCAATTTTTCTAACGTAATACGATCAAGGTGCGCGATGGAGTGTCGCACCTTTTCGCGCACCTGGGGAGGAAAAGGATCAAGCAAACGAGCCGTTAAATGAGCTTCCCCCAGGATCAAATGACAACCCTTAACGCCGACACTTTGTAAACATTCCGATAATAGTAACAGAATTTCCCCATCAGCAGCCCAACCACCAGAGCCGAGTAATTCCACACCCGCCTGATAAAATTCCTGTTGCGTACCATGTCCCGTTTCCTCTCCCTTACGGAAGACATTAGCATTATAGTACAGACGTTGAGGCCACCAACTTGAACCCGTCATCCGTGTTACCGTAGCGCGCGCGATCGACGCGGTTAATTCGGGACGTAAACCCAACTCTTCCTCATCAGAATCCTGTAATTGAATCACAGTAGAGCGTTCGATCGCGCCTCCAGCCATTAAAGTATCTAATCTTTCCAGAGTAGAAGTAATAATACGATGATAGCCCCAGCGGGTAAACCGCTCCTGTAAACGCTCTTCAATCCAAATTTTTTGGGCAACTTCCAGGGGCAAGAGATCCCTTGCCCCCGCGGGTGGTTGATGAATCATAATGAGATTTTAGATTTTAGACTTTAGATTTTAGATCGAAGAGGTGACGGGTAATAGGTAATGGGTAATGGGTAATGGGTAATGGGG
>JBEDKD010000390.1:0-10157 GCA_041172365.1 Cyanobacteriota bacterium
CCCACGCTAGATGTAGGTTTGGCCCTCGGTACGTTCCCCTGGGGTGCGCGTGGAGCCAAACCCAACTTATTAAAGTTTGGTGTTGGGTTTCGCTGCGCTCAACCCAACCTACCCATCTGAAATTTTCAGTCGGTTTCAACCGACTTGAGCTATTAGGCAGGGGTTTCAACCCCTGACGGGCGATCGCGCCAAATTCGCCCCTACAGCGCGATCGTGATCGTGCAGAGGGATTTGGTGTTGGGTTTCGCTGCGCTCAACCCAACCTACGCGAGAGACGCGATCGCGAGATCGGAGGCTTCGGGGGATTTGGCTTCCGAAGGCGGTACAACTTGCCAGAATTTCGGTAAATATTCCGACCAATTTGCTAAGATTTTCTTAGCTTTTGCGCTGCCCGTGTGTTTCGCGTGTAACTCAATTAATTCTTTAAGTTGTGCTTCTCCCGCGGGAGTAGAAACTCGTTGAGTTTTCACGATTTCTGGGTTAACATGAGCCGGGAATACGTCCTCTGTATCAAGGAAATAGGCTAAACCTCCCGTCATTCCTGCTCCCACGTTACGGCCGACTTTTCCTAATACGACAATTACACCCCCTGTCATATATTCACAACAGTGATCGCCGGTCCCTTCTACGACGGCTTTGGCTAAGGAATTCCGTACCGCGAATCGTTCCCCGGCTTTTCCATTTGCTAATAATAAACCTCCCGTCGCACCATATAAACAGGTATTGCCAATAATGACATTTTCTGAGGGATCAAATTGCACGTCTGCCACGGGTTTAATAATAATTTCGCCGCCGTGCATTCCTTTTCCTACATAGTCATTGGCTTCCCCATTTAATATTAATGTCATACCGGGTAGGTTAAATGCACCAAAACTTTGTCCCGCACTTCCGTTAAAGTTTAAGGTGATTTCTCCGCCAAATCCTGTGTTTCCGTATATAGACGCGATCGCGCCACTTAAACGAGTACCTACGGATCGATCGGTATTAACAATTCGCAGTGTTTTGGAGACAGATGTTTGGTTGTCGATCGCGTGTTGAATGTCCCCATCGGCTAATAATTGATCATCTAACACGGGGCCATTACTATGCACCTCCGCGGAATGATTCAAGAAACCGCGATCGCTCCGGGTATCAGGTAAGTGCAATAAACAATCTAAATTAATCGCGTCAGTTTTAGTGAGTTTAACATTCTCGCGTGCTTTTAATAAGTCCGAACGACCGATAATTTCACTAAGAGAATGATAACCTAATTTCGCTAATAAACTGCGAACTTCCTCCGCGACAAAATAGAAGAAATTAACCACATGATCGGGAGTACCGGGGAAGCGTTTGCGTAAATGTTCCTGTTGTGTCGCGACTCCAACGGGACAATTATTAGTATGACAAACCCGTGCCATAATACAACCTTCCGCGATCATCGCGACGGAGCCAAAACCATACTCTTCTCCGCCCATTAACGCGGACATTACTACATCCCAACCTGTTTTAAAACCTCCATCTACTCGCAAAAGCACACGATCGCGCAATTTATTTTCCATTAAAACACGATGAACTTCTGTTAACCCTAATTCCCAAGGCGCACCCGCGTGTTTAATAGATGATAAGGGTGAGGCTCCCGTGCCTCCATCATGGCCGGAAATTTGAATAATATCCGCGTTCGCTTTTGCTACACCCGCCGCGATCGTGCCGATACCCACTTCCGCGACTAATTTCACAGAAACTCCCGCTTTTGGGTTAATTTGATGCAAGTCAAAAATTAATTGCGCCAAATCTTCAATGGAATAAATATCATGGTGAGGGGGGGGAGAAATTAAAGTAACACCAGGTTTTGAGCGACGTAAAAACGCGATATAAGGACTTACTTTCGGGCCGGGTAATTGTCCCCCTTCTCCGGGTTTTGCCCCCTGTGCGACTTTGATTTCAATTTGTTGGGCATTCATTAAATATTCGGGAGTGACTCCGAAACGCCCTGACGCGACTTGTTTAATGGGTGAACACGCGGTATCGCCATTTCGTAATCCTTTTAAGTGGGGGAATGTGGGGGACATTCCATCGACGACATCATCTAATATGGTATTACGAATGGGATCTTCTCCCCCTTCTCCACTATTCGATTTTCCTCCTAAACGATTCATCGCGATCGCGAGGGTTTCATGGGCTTCGGGGGATAGGGCTCCCAGTGACATTCCCCCGGTACAAAAACGTTTGACAATGGACTCTACTGACTCCACTTCTGATACGGGAATCGCAGCGCGATCGCTCTGAAAATCCAGTAAATCTCTTAAGGCGGTAATCGGACGATTTTCTAGTAATTTGCGATAGAGTTCATAATAATCAATCGCCTCCGATGGTGCTTGGAAATTACCCTTAACTAACGTCTGGAAGCTAGTTACAGCCTTATGGAGAGCCTTGGACATTTCTGGGGAGTTCATGTGATATTCTCCCCCCGGACGACATTGGACAAACCCTAAGTTTTCCAATTTCTTAATCGTTAATTGGGGGAAGGCTTTACTATGGAAAGAAATCACTTCCGATGCTAATTCGGCAATGCTTAAACCACCAATCCGAGAAACGGTTCCTTTGAACCCTAATTCTAACAGATCAGCTCCAATCCCGATGGCTTCAAAAATTTGTGCCCCTTGATAACTCGATAATAAAGAAATCCCCATTTTCGAGAGAATCTTGAGTAAGCCATCTTCGACGGCTTTTTTGAATTTTCCTTGGGCTTGGGATAAGGTTAATTTGGGCAATTTGCCATTATCTATTAATTTTTGCGTCTTCGCGTCCCCTAACCATTGACGCACACTTTCTAACGCGAGATAGGGACAAATCGCACTGGCTCCATAACCGATTAAACAGGCAAAATGATGGGTACTCCAACATTGGGCCGTATCGACAATAATTGACGCGTTCATCCGTAATCCTTGACTAATCAAGTGATGGTGAACAGCACCTACCGCTAAGAAGGGCGGAATATAGGTCTTTTCTGCATTAATTAACCCCGAAGCGCGATCGCTTAAGATGATAATTTTTGCCCCATTAATAACGGCTTTGTCTGCTTCTAAATACAGATTTTTGACCGCGTTTTCTAACCCTCCAGGTCCGGCGCTAATATCATATACCGTCGATAATACCACCGTCGGAAATGTCGTTTGTGACTTAATCCACTCTAATTGTCCTTCATTGAGTACGGGGGAATCAATCTTTAATAACTGCGCGTTTTCCGGTATCGCGTGTAATAAATTCCCCCGGTTTCCTAACTCCATACTGAGAGACATTACCATCCCTTCGCGTAGGGGATCGATGGGAGGGTTTGTTACTTGCGCGAAACGTTGTTTAAAGTAGTCATATAACAGGTGTGGACGTTGGGATAATACGGCCAGAGGAATATCATCACCCATACAATAAGTCGGCTCTTTTCCCGTTGTCGCCATATCGGTAATGATGAGATTTAAGTCCTCATCGGTATAACCAAAGGCCGTTTGTTGAGATAATAATTGCTCGGTGGGAATTAAATTACTTTCCGTAAAAGGTTCGGAGGGTAAATTTTGCCGATATTGTTTTAACCATTCACCATAGGTATGTTCGTGCGCGATCCGTTGTTTAATTTCCCAATTTCTCAGAACTTCATGGGTTTCTAAATCAACGGCTAACATTTGACCTGGGCCTAAACGTCCTTTTTCGATAATATCAGTTTCGGGAATATCAACAACTCCTGCCTCTGAAGCCACAATAACCATATTATCTTTAGTAATACAATAACGGGCCGGACGTAAACCATTGCGATCGAGGTTTGCACCTACTTTGATGCCATCACTAAAGACTAATAAGGCCGGACCATCCCAAGGCTCTTGGACACCACTATAAAATTCATAAAAATCAACAATTTCTGGATAGGGAGCGAGATCCGGTTGATTTTGATAGGCCTCTGGGACCATAATCATTAAGGCTTCCAGAGGGGTGCGGCCCGAACGCACTAATAATTCTAACGCGTTATCTAAGTTCGCGGAGTCGCTATGATTTAAGTCAACGCAGGGGATTAAATCATGTATATCTTCTCCCCAGATGGGATGGGAGATCGCGCCTTGACGGGCAAACATCCAGTTTACGTTACCGACAAGGGTGTTAATTTCCCCATTATGTCCGAGGAGACGCATGGGTTGAGCGAGGGACCATCGCGGCATGGTATTGGTGCTAAAGCGACGGTGATATACCGCGAAGGCACTGGTATACGCGGGATTTTTCAGATCGGTATAAAATTCGGCTAATACTTCCGATCGCACCATTCCTTTATAGACGATCGTGCGGTGAGAAAAGGAACAGATATATAAGTCACTGGACCAACGTAAAGGGGTTTCTTTTTCTAATTTGCGGCCTATGCGACGGCGTGTGCGATAGAGTAAACGCTCTAATTCTTCTCCGGTGATGCCGTCTTTTGATGCGACAATCAGTTGTTTAATGTGGGGTTGATTGGCTCGCGCTTGAATACCTAGAACTTCGGGAGCTAGGGGAACTTCTCGCCATCCTAGGAGGGTTAAATTTTGTTCGGAAACGACTTGGGCGATTACGTCTTTCGCGATCGCGTTTTTTGCCGGATCTTTGGGTAAAAACACCATAGCCACACCGATATAATCAATGGAGGGCATAGTGATATTTTGGGAAGAGAACCACTCACGGATGAGTTCCCAAGGAATCGCGGTCATCATACCCGCGCCATCGCCGGAGTCTTGGTCAGCACTGCAACCACCGCGATGCTCCATACAGCCTAACGCGACTAAAGACTTACTAACAATATCATGGTTAGCATCCCCTGAGAGATTGGCAATAAAGCCAACACCACAGGCATCTCGCTCTTCTACTAACCATCGTTGACCTGGATATGGATATCCGGCCTTACTTTCATAAAGATTTTCGTTGGGGTTGGAGCTTAAGTTACTCATATTGTCTGAAAAAATGTTTGGTGTTAGGTGTTTGGTGGTTGAGGGTTGGTGTGAGGTGGTTCGCGGTTGGTGGTTGGCCAAAAATTCAAGCTGAAAACGTCAAACCTTAATGCTAACACATTTACCCCTCAAAGCTCAAACCTAAGACCTAATACCTCTTCCCCCTCAAAGCTCAATCCTCTGTCAATTTACCTGTGTCCCACATTATCATTATTCTCCCTGGAACTCGACAGAAATGTAGTCCGTGATACCATTTGGGGCAATCCCTGATCAGGATTTGGGTTAAGGGTTGCCCCGGAGTTGCTCGGAGTCCCTGGTTGGGCTTAATAGTAATGGTTGAATATTCCTAATCGGGATTTCATTTAATTGTGGCGCGGCTTTTGGCGCGAGCAATGCTAACTTGAGTATCCGCGATCGTGTGCGGCACCAGTTCGTTCATTAATTCCGATAATTTTTTTTGTTGTTAAGCCGTCAACAATTCCTCCGGCTTAAAGCTTGGAATAATTAGTAAGGTGCTATTGCTATAGCGTTTCGACTAAAGATGAGGTTTAATTTATTTCCTCTGAAAAGTTCCCTATTAATAATTAAGAAAAAGGAGAAAAATCTGACCTCATAAGTATGAAAATTGCTAGGTCAGGTGAGCCGTTCTTTTACCACTAAGGCACTAAGGAAAGAAAATAGAGAGTATCGAAAAATCTGAGAAATTTCCCCCTTTGTGTCTTTGTGTCTTTGTGGTTTCTTTTATTTCCCTACATCATTAAGGATCGGGTTTCGACTAAAGATGAGGTCTAATTTATTCACTGTTAAGAGTTTCCTATTAAGAGTTAAGTAAAATGAAAAAATCTGTACATATAAGTATTAAAATAGCTATATATCACATAAAAATGTGCTATTTTTAAGAGTCTGCTTGTCGCCCCTCGGTTTATGGGATTTATTGAAAAGTTCCGGGTATTTAGTCACCCTTCCCTATTACCCATCACTTATTACCGATGATTAAAATTTTACACCTCTAAGATATTCATATAGGCAGTGGTTTCACCCACGGACAGATTAACCCTGAAACCGGATTGAATACACGCTTAAAGGATTTTGTCAAGAGTTTTAGTGTCTGAGCGCGATCGCGCTATTTCCGAACCCGTTGATTTCGTATTATTTAGGGCAGAAACCTTTCTAGACGCGACACCGACTCCCTATGTCAAACAAGCCTTTACTGGTGAATTTCGGGGTTTAGTCGATGCCCAAATTTCCACCATTTTCAAGGAAATTACGATCAACATTCCCAAGGGTAAGGGGGGATATCTTAGGGATTTATCGCACTTTAGGAGTACCAGATTTTCGGGTACTCCTAAAGGGCTTTTACTTAATAATAGCTCAATTCAGCAACACCATAAATTATGGGCTTCGAGAGTGCTGAGTCTTTTACTTAGTCATACCGGGGTGCTTCAGCCATTCAGCAACAAATGTGCTATTTTTTAAGAGTAAGCTTGTCACCCCTAGTTCTGTACAACTATGCTGCTATCGCCAGAAGATGCCCAAGCCAAAAAAGATCATAGTTTTGGCATTCCGCCTTTAATATGCGCGATCGTAATTATTAGCGCCACTGTCATGTTTCTGATTAGCTGCGCCCGCCACCTGATGTTGCAGTCAACGGGTTTCGATTTGGGAATTTTCGACCAAGCGATTTACTTAATTAGCCAAGGACAAACGCCTTTTAGTTCTTTAATGGGCTTCCATATTATAGGGGATCATGGAGCTTTGGTTTTTTATTTAATTGCACTGCTTTATAAAATTTATCCCCACGTTTTTTGGTTGTTTTTTCTACAATCAATTGCCTTAGCTTTAGGGGTACTACCGATTTGGTACTTGGCGAAATTGGCGGGACTTAAAGATAATCAAAACCTAGTTGTTGTGATCGCGTATCTACTATATCCAGTAGTTTTTAATGCCAATCTTTTTGATTTTCATCCAGAAGTCATGGCTATTCCTGCTTTGGCTTGGGCAGTTTTATCCGCGAGATTAAATAAAATCGGACAATTTTTGATCGCGATTGTTTTGGTGTTAGGGTGTAAAGCGGCTTTATCTTTGACAGTGATTGCTCTAGGACTTTGGATGATTTTCTTAGAAAAACAGCGAATTTACGGCGCGATCGCTTTAACTCTGGGTACGGCTTGGTTTATATTTGCTACACAATTTTTGATCCCCAGTTTTAGTGGTTCTGAAGTCGCGGCAGTATCACGCTATAGTTATTTAGGTACTTCAGTAGTTGGCGTTATCATCAATCTTTTCATTCAGCCTCAGCGGATCTTTAAAGTATTGTTCTCCTGGGATAATTTCAAATACATTTTGGTATTATTCTTGCCTGTGATTTGGGGTATTAGACCGTCGCAAATGGGTTATTTATTGCCCGCGGCTCCTGCTTTTTTATTAAATTTGTTGGCCGATTATCAACCGCAAAAAGATATTGTTTTTCAATATTCAATCCCCATTGTTCCGTTTTTGATGTTAGCAATAATTCATACCTTAGCTGCCGGGGGCGGCTGGATCAAAAACAGGCGGATAATTATCGTTTGGTCCCTAGTATTTTTCTTGCTTTTGGCAAGATGGAGTTATTTTATTACCAAATACTTGCCACAGATGAAGACTTGGCAAGCTACCAAGGACGCGATCGCGCGTGTCCCTGCCCAAGCCGCAGTTTTAACCGATAACAATATTGTTCCTCAGTTAAGTCATCGTCCCATTATCCAAAGAGTAACGATTAAAACCCTCGATAACTTAATGCAATATGACTGTGTGCTATTTAATCAAAATCATGAAGAACCGGGAATTCCCCAAGAATTGATTGCCGAGAACATCAAAGATTTGCAACAACTTCCAGAATTTTACCTCGACTATCAGCGAGATGGTGTATGGCTGTTTAAAAAAGGTACTAATAATGATAGCAAAGGTCAATAGTTTTTGGATAAATGGATAGTATCTTTTGGGGGCATTTCCTAAATTCTAGCTAAGTTTATCTATAGCGCGATCGCGCTACGCACGGCCGGGAGGGCTATCGCGTTCTCGGAAACAGGATAAAGCGCGATCGTGTTCTTGTCATTAATCACGAGACGGGGTACTGAAAGCAGTTAAAGATTCTGGAATAAAAGCTAAAATAATATCATTTGGTTTTAGCCTTTTGAACAATAATCTCTTTGACAATTTATTGAGATCACAGAATGTTGCTTTTCTATCGCATTTTTAAATGAGATGTAAATGCTGGGCATCTTGCCCGTCACAGGCAAGATGCCTGTGCCACAAGTTTTACTTCTGAAAGATCAACACTATATGACTTATTCAGCCAGCCCTACTTATACTTGTGGAGTTGAAAAATTTACGCGCCCAACCCGATTTCTCTCCCATTGAAAGGAGCAAAATTTATGCTATAATATCAATTAATACTCCTAAGAAGTAAACTTATGATCGCGCAACTTACCCCAACATTACCCAGATTAGACGAAATCCGGTCAGGAATGCCTAATATTTGCGGATGGGAATCTGAAATTAATGCCATTGTTCAAGATCCTAAACCCGTATTTTTACCCATCACTAATCTGCGTTTAGAAAATATTACCGCGGGATTCGCCTGTGCTCTTCATAATCATCAACCCACCATTCCCGCGGGTTTTCATGGAGAATTAATTTGTAATCTCCAATATATGTTTGAACATCCCAATGAAGGAGATAATCATAACGCGAGTGTTTTTGCTTGGTGTTATAGTCGTATGGGTGATCTAATTCCTGATTTAGTCTCCCAAGGTTGCAACCCTCGCATTATGCTTGATTATTCCGGTAATTTATTATGGGGATTACGACAATTAGGACGCGATGATGTTATTAATAATCTCAAACGTATTACCTGTGATCCTACATATTATCCATATATTGAATGGTTAGGCACTATGTGGAGTCACGCGGTGGTTCCTTCGACTCCTATTCCTGATATTAAATTACAGATTCAAGCTTGGCAACAACATTTTGCCGCGATTTTTGGTTATGATGCTTTAAAACGGGTGAAAGGGTTTTCCCCTCCTGAAATGCACTTGCCTAATCATCCTGATACTTTTTATGAATATATTAAGGCATTGAAAGAGTGCGGTTATCGTTGGTTATTGGTGCAAGAACATTCGGTTGAACGTTTAGATGGTTCTAGTTTATACCATGATGATAAATATATCCCTAATCGTTTAATTGCTCGCAATTCTCATGGGGAAACTATTAGTATTACTGCTTTGATTAAAACTCAAGGTTCCGATACCAAATTAGTCGCACAAATGCAACCTTATCACGAAGCGAAAAGTCGGGGACGACAACAAATTGGTGATGTTTCGGTCCCTTGTCTGGTTTCCCAAATTGCTGATGGCGAAAATGGCGGTGTCATGATGAATGAGTTTCCCCGTGATTTTCCTACTCCTTGGTATCAAATTCGCGATCGCGGTTTGAGTCATTCTGGTGTTGTCGGTTTCAATGGCACTGAATATATCGAATTAATTGAAGCCGCGGGGGTTAATCCTAATGATTATCCTACCTGTCAACCCGTCCATCAACATAAAATTTGGTCTGTGATCGAATCCGATCGCGTCACACCAGAAGCCGTGGAAAACGCGATCGGGCAGTTAAAACAAAAAGACTCCCGTTTTCATGTAGAGGGAGCATCTTGGACAAATAACTTAAGTTGGGTACAGGGTTATGAGAACGTATTAGAACCCATGAATCAACTGAGTGCATTATTTCATCAAAAATATGATGTATTAGTGCAACAAAACCCCGCGGTAACTCAACAAAAAGACTATCAAGAGGCTTTACTTTATAACTTATTATTGCAAACCAGTTGTTTTCGTTATTGGGGGCAGGGGACTTGGACCGACTATGCCCGACAAATTTATGAAGGAGGAAAAGCCATCTTAGCCTCCTAATGAAACCGGGTTTTTCTTTGTAGCTTGGGTTGCGCGAAGCCAAACCCAACGCATTTTTTGGGTTTGGCGCTGCGCGCACCCCAGGGGAACGTGGCTCAACCCAACAACCATCAAAATCTTGGGTTTTGCGCGACGCGCACCCCAGGGGAACGTGGCTCAACGCAACCTACAGACTTGCTTCTTGCTTCTTCCTTAGAAAAACCCGCCCCCATCCCGATATTAATTATTAATG
Organism: Cyanobacteriota bacterium; assembly: GCA_041172365.1. Classification (GTDB taxonomy): domain Bacteria; phylum Cyanobacteriota; class Cyanobacteriia; order Cyanobacteriales; family Microcoleaceae; genus JBEDKD01. Next base: position 10,122 of record JBEDKD010000390.1, read on the forward strand.
GAATTTCACGGTGGGCTGGGGATGGTTGATCGGGAT
>JBEDKD010000391.1:0-2933 GCA_041172365.1 Cyanobacteriota bacterium
ATCCCCACACCTAATGGCTTGTTTCTAAGAATCCCAAGTAAAATAAAATTAAGCATTAAGTCAAAAGGCACAGAGTATGATTCCTACCGTTATTGAACAATCGGGGCGCGGCGAACGCGCCTTTGATATTTATTCACGACTGTTGCGCGATCGCATTATTTTTCTCGGACAACAGGTAGATTCAGAATTAGCCAACCTGATCGTCGCCCAGTTACTCTTTTTGGACTCCGAAGATCCAGAGAAAGATATTTACTTATATATCAACTCTCCGGGGGGTTCAGTGACGGCAGGGATGGGCATTTTTGACACCATGAACCAGATTCGCCCAGACGTTTGCACCATCTGTATTGGTTTAGCCGCGAGTATGGGGGCATTTTTGCTCAGTGCCGGAGCTAAAGGCAAACGGATGAGTCTGCCCCATTCTCGCATTATGATTCATCAACCCCTAGGCGGAGCCCAGGGACAAGCGACCGATATTGAAATTCAGGCAAAGGAAATTCTTTATCATAAACGTCGTCTCAATGAACATTTGGCTGCCCATACAGGGCAACCCCTTGAGCGAATTCAAGAAGATACGGAACGGGACTTCTTTATGTCTGCGGAAGACGCGAAGGAATATGGTCTTGTTGATCAAGTGATCAATCGTCGTCCCTCTCTGACAAACCCCATTACCGCGGTTAACTAAAAACGAAAAACAATACCTTGAAAAGTAGGTTAGGTTGAGGCTGTTACCCCACATCTTCCTTGGGTGAAGTATCCCTCAACCCAACCTACACAAAATCGCGAAGGTATTGATAAAGAAACCAGGTTTCTTGGGGTCATCTGTTGGCAAAAATGACGAATGTACCCTGAGAAACCCCGTTTCTCCCTACTGAATATTGGGACAAATGGTAATGGCAAAACGCTCCTGAGAAGGATGTTCTTGCCAATGGTCTAAAATTTCTTGTAACTCTGAGCGTAAAGAGTTTAAATCTTGAATTTGTTTATTAATAGCCTCTACTTTGTCTTGCAGACGAGCCTTAACTTCCTGACAGGGCAATAAACCTCGATCGCGGATCTCTAAAATTTCTTTAATTTCGCTCAAGCTCAAACCTAACCGTTGAGCTTGTTTAATAAAAGTGAGTCGGTTTAAAACCGTATCAGTAAATAAACGATAACCCGACTCAGAACGTGCCACAGTGGGAGAGAGCAAACCCATATCCGTATAATAACGAATCGTTTTCACCGACAAACCACTTCGAGCCGCGATCGAGCCAATTTGGTAAAGTTTACCAGGAACAGAAACAACCATCTTGTTAGGAATTGAGAATTTCCAGATCACTTTAAACCAGGTAAATCCCAGGTAAATCCGGGTAAAAACTTAATAAGGTGGAGGATTTTTCGAGATACTCAGCATCGGTAAAGAAGGACGAGAGGATTGAGCCGGCAGATAATATTCTGGGGCTGAAATAGGTTCATTCACCCGCGATCGTTGAATTTGCCACCAACGCCACGCGAGGGCGACCCCCACAGTACCCAAACCAAAAACCAACAAAGAACCACTCGCACCCGCACCGCCAATCACAACATCAACGGCACCAACCATAACAATAAAGCCAGTTACAGGCTCTTTACGATAAGCAGACTTGAAAAGACGTGACCATGAAACACTCATCATATTTTATCTACTATTTACTGTTTTAATTTTTAGTTTTCCGATAGGGCATCTACCCAGAGAAAGGAGAGAGCCACATTTACGGAAGTGTCGAGATATTCTAGCAGAATCCGTACCTGCCGGAAACGATCAGAAAATCTGACCAACCAAACAAAGTGATCTGGGCATACAGTTCTGACTAATTACACAAACAGTTATTTGTCGTTATTTTCCGTATAGCTTTAGTTTAACCAATTTTCGCGAGATCCCCCACCCTTAAAGCCAAAAGAGGGGAGAGACTCGAAAGCGAAAATTATTTTAATCCTAACCAGGCAAGTAAGCCTTGTCCTGTCAAATACTCGATAATAACAGTGATGGTAATGCCAATCATCGCGGCTCGACCATTGAGGCGTTCAGCATAGCTGTTAAACCCAATTTTGGGCTCTACCAGCTTAGGAGTTATACTTGGTTGTGGTGTGCTCATGGCAGTTCAATTACTCTCAACAAAGATTTAGTTACAATTCTTTACCATATCCGAGTATATGTAAAGGGTTGCTCGGTTTTGCTCCTGCCATCGAGAAACAAAAGCCTATTCTCAAACCCTCTCACCGGAATATGTCAAATCAATTTGAATCCTATTCACCGCTTCCACCCGCCCTCCAACGAGTTGCTTGGGCTCTTCGTATTGGTGGTTGGGTTTGTTTTTGGGTGCAGTTAGTCTTAACAGTCATTTCCACCCTGATTCTCTTATTCGCGGCACCGATGGCCTTTGGCAACCGTGCCACAACTCTGCCCAATGGAGTGACAACGACTAATAGTAGTGGCATTTCGGGCTTTTTTCCGATCGCGTTATTGGGATTAGCCGTATTAGGTTTTAGTGCCTATCGAGCCTTTGGTTATGTTCGTTTAAGTCGAAAACTGAAATCTCCAGATAATTTAGCACGTCCCAAAAAAGCAGAAACGGTACTATATGTCCGACGGACATTAATTAGTAATTGTATCGGGATGTTAATCACATTAATCGGTGCAGAATCCTTAAGTGGTGTTCTTTTAGGGAAATCCTTGGTACAGCCCCAAGGCATTTTGGCTACTGGTGGTATGATTAACCAGTATATTGACCCCCTCGATATTTTTATTGTTTTAGGCAACACCCACGCGATTTTTGCCCATTTTGTCGGCATGATCGCGGCTCTTTGGCTCATCGACCAAATTTATAAATGAAGGAAGAAGGAAGAAGGAAGAAGGAAGAGGGTTAACAATTGACAGTTGATAATTAATAATTAATAATTATCAACTGTCA
>JBEDKD010000392.1:0-17209 GCA_041172365.1 Cyanobacteriota bacterium
AGACGCGATCGCCTTAAGACTATTCATCAAGGCAGAAATTTGGGTTTGTAATTCCCGCGCCCCTTGGGGGGTGAAGCTAAAAGAAATAGAGCCTTCAATTAAATTGAGGGTAAGTTGTGCCACAGACATGAGGTATAAAAAATAACATCTTCTTCCTTCATCCTAAAATATTGTGTCCCCTTGTGGCGGAAATTTTGATCAAATTTCCCGATCGCGCCATTTTCGGTTAAAATTGTTCTTGATAAGCTAAATTGATTCCTCTATTAAATCTGGATTAATTGGCTGTCAGCAACCGTGATAAATACCCTGTATTTCCGGTTGATGAGTTTGACAATTATTGATGAAAAAAATTATGCACTAAGAGAATTCCATCACGGTTAAGAGTTCCCTATTCCCTGTTAGGGTAGGTTAATATCAAATCCCAAATCCTGAGAAATAGATAGGTTATTTATGATAGTTGATAATCGTGCCGAAGTGCGTAAAGTTTTGCTCATCACCCTGGTGCTTAATATTGTGGTATTAGTAATTAAAGCAGTGGTGGGGTGGTTAACGGGTTCATTAAGTTTATTAGCCGACGCGTTACATAGTATTACGGATAGCGCGAATAATATTTTAGGGTTAGTCACGAATCATTTTGCCGCGCCGGAACCCGATCGCGATCATCCCTATGGACATCAAAAATTTGACGCGTTAGGCGCCTTAGGAATCGCGATGTTTTTAGGAATTGCTTGTTTTGAAATTATTAGTGGTGCGGTGGAGCGGATTTTCAAAGGTTCAACCCCGGTTAAAATTTCCCCCACGGAATTATGGATCTTATTAATTGTATTAGGAATTAATATTTTTGTCACTTATTATGAGCGCGATCGGGGTAAAAAATTAGGGAGTGCAATTTTAGTCGCGGATGCCCAACATACGATGAGTGATGTTTGGGTAACGATCACCGTACTCGCGGGCTTAATTGGGATTTGGCAAGGCAATATTTTTAAGATTCCCTATGTGCAATGGTTAGATGTGATTTTAGCTTTTCCTGTGGGGTTATTAGTGTTTAAAAGCGGTTGGGAAGTATTAACGGATAATTTACCTTGGTTAGTAGATCAAATGGCGATCGCGCCCGAAGCCATCAACCAAATCGCGATCGAAGTACCCGGAGTCATAAATTGCCATGATATCGCGTCTCGTGGGATAATCGGCCGTCAAGTCTTTATCGAAATGCACATGATAGTAGAAGCCTCCGATGTGGAAACAGCCCATAAAATCACAGAAGAAGTCGAAGCCAGATTAGACGCGAGATTTAATCCAGTGCGAGTGTTAATTCATATTGAACCCCCGGATTATAAATCAGAAAAAATTAGTTTTGATGAGGGGAATAATAGCAAAAAGAATCCGAGAAAATAGAAAAAGCTTCTTGACAATTTTTCTTGTGTCAAAAAACAGTAGATATTATTTTGGGTAATATAGCCTTTCGACTAAAGATGGAGTAGGCAAAAAACCAGTGTTTTTAAGGGTTTTAAGTTTAAATCAATACCTCCATAATCCAAGAAGTGTTATATTACCACCAAGACACTAAGACACTAAGATTTATGATATTACCTCGGCACTAAGACACTAAGATTTATGATATTACCACCAAGACACTAAGACACTAAGACACTAAGACGCTAAGGGAGGAAAGATTGATGGTATTACCACCAAGGCACTAAGACACTAAGAGAGGTTATGGTATAGCCTTTCGACTAAAGATGGAGTAGGCTAAAACCAGTGTTGTCAAGGGTTTTAAGTTGAAATGAATACCTCATCTATCCCATAAGTTCTATAGTTGTCCGCACTTTAATCCTATCGTCACTTAATCCTTTAAGCCAATCAATTTTAGTCCTCTTATTTGTTTTTTGGCTATGGAATAATCATCGAATTCAACAAAGAATATTTTTTGTAATCACTGATGAATTCGCGATTATGAGGTTACGGCAAGGTTAAAATGTAGGAGATTGGTGAGATCAGGAAAAAGAGAGTCCCTTTAGCTTTTGGCATTTTCAAATCCCACAAGGCTTTCGCTCCCAATTTCCGAATCACAACCTCTTGACTGCTCCAGATAGTATCTACAGGGCCCAACTAATAGCCAAAAGCGAAAATCCTCATCTTAAACCCCTGCATTTTTAGGGGAAGCAGAAACGTCCTGAAGTGTAAGGGCAAGTACCGCACAATAGAATAAAGGCGGTGATTGCGTATAGGGAAAGAGAGAGGCATGATATCCGATCCCCGCAATCCTCTTGGAAAAGAGGGGTGAAATACCAAATTTCCTACCTTTTTGAAGAGGGATAAAACCCGATCAAAAATTCTCTCGATTTCCCAAGAAGAAAACGCATAAAACTGGTAAAGGAGGGACTAGCATCGTGACTCAGGAATTTGTCATTTCTATTACTCCCATTGGGGATGATGAATACTTGGTGCGAACGGAAAGAGTGACGCCCGGTGTTCCTTTGGCAGAAGAGCGGGTAAAATGGCCTGTGGAAGAGTGGTTATCCAAGGCTCGTCATTTGATGAAAGATCCCTTATTGACGTTGCTTCAGTCGCCTTTATCATCAAGTCATTCAGCCTCTTCTCCAACCACAAAACCGACACCAAATTTAGTAGTATTAGGTCAAGAGCTTTATCGTAGTTTATTTCAAGGCAGTTTACGGGAAAGTTGGACTGTAGCCCAAGGGATTGCCCAATATCAGCGTGAACCTTTACAATTTCGTTTAGGTTTAAAAGATAAACGTTTATCTCAATTACCTTGGGAAGTTCTGCACGCGGGCGATCGCGCTTTAGCGAGTAATACAGATATTATTTTTTCCCGTTATCAACCCAATATTCGTTTATCCCATACTCCGAACTCTCAAACCAGAGATGGGAAGATTAAAATTTTAATCGCGATCGCGGCACCGAGTGATCAAGATAATCTCAAATTAAAGCGAGAAGTTGACTGTATTCAACAGGAATTACAAAATAATATTATTCCTCAAATAGGATTGAGTGCAATTAATAGTATAACTCACCGGGCTGATATTGAATTAACGATTTTGGAACAACCCGATCGCGAACAATTAACCCAAGCATTAGAGCAAGGAAAATATCACGTTTTACATTATGCCGGACATAGTAACCCCGGAGTAAGAGGGGGTGAACTATATCTGGTTAGTCGGAGAACAGGTTTAACAGAAATCTTAAGCGGAGATGATCTCGCGGGATTATTAGTTAATAATGGCATTGAAATGGTAGTGTTAAACTCCTGTCGTGGAGCCTATCAAGAGAAATCACACCCCAATGATCAATTAACAGGAGAAAGGAATTTATCAGAAGCTTTAATTAATCGAGGGATTCCCGCGGTATTAGCAATGGCGGAACATATTCCCGATGAAGTCGCGCTGAATTTAACTCGCCATTTTTACCGTAACTTAAATCAAGGTTATCCTATTGATTTGAGTTTAGGTCGCGCTCGTGCCGCTTTAATGACATCCTATAGTTCTCAACAATTATACTGGGCCCTTCCCATTCTTTATTTACATCAATCTTGGAATGGCGACTTAATGGGTATGTCTTCGCGGGAAACACCTCATGTTTTGGGTTCTTTGCGACGGGGAGAAAGCAGTCAACGCACTCCTTTAGAAGAGAAAAAAAACATGGTATCTCCTCGAAATTCTCTTTCTTTACCATCTCCTTCTTTAGATGTATTTAATGATCAAATTATTGAGCAGATCCCTACTAATCATCAAGCTGAAAAACCCGTTATTTCTCTAGTATCTTCTGCGAATCAAGTCCAAGGGAATCCTCAAGGATCTCACTCTACTACCCGGAGAAGTCCTCGCCCAAACCGGAAATATCTCTTGGGTTTTGCCTTTTATGTTATTCCTATAGCTTGTTTAATGACGACAAGTTTAGTGGCATGGTGGTTTTGGCAAAGTCGCAGTCCCAAAAACGAGAATTTATACCCTGTAGTAGTAGTACCAATTTCCACTATAGATCGCGCTAATTTAGAAAAACAAAGTACCTCGGAAGTGACCGCGAGTGCCCTACAATTTTTTAATCATGGGAGATTTTCCGACGCGATCGTGGCAACAGAAGCCTTATTAAATCGGGAGGCATTACAACAGGCCCAAGCCACCTTAGAGCAAGTCCCCAAAACCGAGCGCGATCACCCAGAAATTAATTTTCTCAAAGGGAGATTAGCATGGCAATTTGTACAAAAAGGAGATAAAAACTATAGTGTGGATGATGCGCGAAGGTATTGGGAAGAAGCCATTAAATCTCATCCTCAATCCTTAAAATATCATAACGCGTTAGGCTTTGCCCTCTATGGAGAGGGTAATTTAGAAGGAGCGCGTCGAGTTTGGTTAGACGCGTTACAATTAAGTCAATCTCAACCACAGGCTTCCGGTGAAGTAAAGTCTTCCGAGCAGACATTAACACCCTTGGTAGGTTTAGGGTTAGTATTGATGCAGCAGTTGGAAAAATTGCCCCCAGCCACGCGACAAGAGGAATTAAATAAAGCGATCGCGCTGCGTCAACAGGTACTCACCACCGATCCCTTGAATTTTCAGGAAAACGCCTTAATCAAAAATTGGATGTGGTCCCCAAAAGCGATCCAAGATTGGCGAACATTACAGAAATTATAGGCGATAGGGATGAGGGAGAAGGGATGAGGGATTGGGAAAACAATGTGATCCTTAAATTTTTCTGGAGTTAGACAAAGAAGAGAAAAAACATTATATATATGTAGGTGTCACATAAACGAAGCCGAGGGAAGGGATTCCCATCCTGAGATATTAGGGAAAAATCTCATCCTTTATTTTAATCCCTTCCCAGTCCCCACACAATACGCGTCCCAAATCCCTAGTCCCCAATCACCAATCCCCATTAGCAATTACCAATTACCCATTAGCAATTACCCATTACTTTATGCGTCGAACCAAAATTATTTGTACCGTTGGACCTGCGACAAATTCACCAGAAACCCTCAGAGGCTTACTGGAAGCAGGAATGAATGTCAGTCGCCTTAATTTTTCTCATGGCGAACATGAAGAGCATGCCCAAATCTTCAAAAATTTGCGTCAAATTAGTGATGAATTAGGAAAACCCCTCGCGATTCTTCAAGATTTATGTGGTCCGAAGATTCGTTTAGGAAAACTGCCGCAAGAAGGTTTAAAATTAATACCCGGGCAAATCGCGACTTTTGTCCTGAAAGAAGAAGGCAATACCATTGATGAATTACCATTGCCTGTTTCTGCCTTATTTGCGATGGTACGAAAAGGCGATCGGATATTAATTAACGATGGCAAAGTTAAACTAATTGTTTGCGATCGCACCACCTATACCATACGAGCAGAAGTGAAAATCGGCGGTAAAATTTCCTCCCATAAAGGGGTTAATGTTCCTGATACCCGTCTCCCGGTTACTTCCGTCACCGAAAAAGACTTAAACGACTTACGTTTTGGTATTCAATTAGGAGTAGATTGGATCGCGGTATCCTTTGTTAGATCGGCAATGGACTTGGAACCAGTACAGCGCATGATTGAAGCCGCGGGAGCCAATATTCGAGTGCTTGCCAAAATCGAAAAACGAGAATCCGTAGAAAACTTTGATGATATTTTAAAGACCGTTGATGGTATTATGATAGCACGGGGAGATTTAGGGGTAGAAATACCATTAGATCAAGTACCGTTACTGCAAAAAGATATCATTCGTCGCTGTAATAAAGCCGGAAAACCTGTTATTACAGCAACGCAAATGTTAGAGTCAATGATTACCGCGCCCGATCCGACACGAGCGGAAGCCACAGATGTCGCAAACTCAATTTTAGATGGTACTGATGCGGTGATGTTATCAGGAGAAACCGCCGTGGGAGAATACCCCATTGAATCAGTACAAACGATGCACAATATTGCATTACAAACCGAGACAGCATTAACCCCCGGAGTATTGCGTTTAACATCGAGTGAACCCGGAAGTTTGACGGTAACAGAAGGAGTGGCAGAATCAGTTTGTCGTCTAGCTTATGATGTGGGAGCCAAGGCAATTTTCTGTAATACTTCATCAGGAAGTACGGCCATATTAGTCTCAAAATATCGTCCTAATATGCCCATTATTGCCTTTACTCCTGAAGTTTCTACCTATCGACAATTGTCTATATCTTGGGGGATTGAATCTTGTTTAATTCCCCCGGTTTTTACCGCGGATGATATGTTAGTAACAGTGGTAACGAAAGCGGTAGAATTAGGGTTTGTCAAAGAAGGTGATAAAGTGGTTATTACTTCTGGTGTTCCCATTGGAATGCCAGGAGGAACCAGTTTGATTAAAGTGCATACAATTGGCCAAGCTCTTGTTGCTTAAATTTATCACGGTAGGGATACGGCATTGCCTTGTCCCTACCGCTGATAGGAATGCTCAACATGAAATCAAGAATCTGTGATTAATCCCAAAGTAGGGACACGGCAGTGCCGTGTCCCTACCGCTCATAGGAATGCCTTTTCTGGGTTTGATCTGTTTCCCGATTGTTCGATCGCGTCCCCTGTGAAAAATAGCGCGATCGTGCTTGCGTTAGTCATAGCTCTGGTTAATCTGGGTATTGAGTAGGGACACGGCACTGCCGTGTCCCTACTCATAGGAATGCTTCAGTAGATAACCATAGAGACATGGGAGCGTTTCACCTTATTTTTGAAAGATGTCTAATCGACAATTGCTATACTCTAAATAACAAAGCATCTGTCCTTATCCTGAGCGGATAGCTGATAACCATGACTCAAAGCCTCAATCCCACAACCGTACCCCCCGCCTTTCCCGATCACACCCAACTACCTGACTCCGATGGCACCTTTGTGAAAAACTTCCAAGAACATCCCCAGAGTATCCTACTCACGGACTCCCTGGAAACCACACTGCAAACCCTCCACCCCGACGGACAATATGCCATCGGGCAAGATAGTGGCATATACTGGCGCGAAACCGACCCTCCAGAACGCGGAGCCGAAGCGCCTGACTGGTTCTACGTCCCCAACGTTCCCCCCCTATTAGATGGTCAAATTCGCCGCTCTTATGTCTTGTGGCGCGAGTATATTGTACCATTGATCGCGATCGAGTTTGCTAGTGGCGATGGTTCTGAAGAACGAGACAATACACCCTTATCTCGCTTACCAGAAGGTGTCAACCAGAAACCCGGAAAGTTTTGGGTATATGAGCGGATTATTCGGATTCCTTACTATGCGATATACATCTTTAAAACGAGCGAATTGGAAGTCTATAACTGGGTGAATACTCGCTATCGCCGTTTGCAACCGAACGATCGCGGACATTACCCGATCGATCTTATGGGAGTAGAGTTAGGTGTGTGGGAAGGGAGCTATCAAAATCAGACTCAGCGATGGTTACGTTGGTGGGATCATCAAGGGAATTTATTGCTCACTGGTAGCGAACAAGCTAGACTCGAACGCCTCCATACTGAACGGGAACGCGATCGTGCCGATCGCGCACAGCAAACCCAACGAGAGGCAATTCCCAAACTGCTGGCAATGGGTTTAACGGTAGAACAAGTGGCTCAGGCTCTCTCCCTGTCGGTGGAAGATGTGCAGAGATTCGGGTAAAGCGCGATACCGCCATCTGTCTTGTCAAGAGCCATTATTACCTATCACCTATTCCTCATTACCTATCACCTATTACCCATTCCCTATGGCTTGCCCAGCTAACCATGAAGTTGTCCAAGCACTTTGAAAATTAAAACCACCCGTTACACCGTCAATATCTAAGATTTCTCCGGCGAAATATAACCCCGGAGTGAGACGACTTTCCATTGTTTTAAAATCAACTTCTTTTAATTTGATCCCGCCACAGGTAACAAATTCTTCTTTAAAAGCACCCTTCCCTGTAATTTTATACTGTCCATGAGTAAGTTCTTGCATAAGTTGATTTAAACTTTGATTAGTAATTTCTGCCCAGTGTTTCTCCTCATCAATTCCAATATAACTGACTAATTTCTCCCATAATCTTCTGGGAATAGGAACCGGACAATTTGATGTGATAGATTTTCTCCCTAATTGGGATTTTACTAGGAGTAAAAGTTCCTTTAATTTATCCGGTTTATACTGAGGGAGCCAATTAATTAGTAAAGGTGTTTTATAATGACAATCAGATAAAAACCTCGCGCCCCAAGCCGATAATTTTAATACCGCAGGCCCACTCACTCCCCAATGAGTAATTAATAAGGGTCCACTTTGTTCTAATTTAGCTTCGGGTAGTCTGACTATGACATTATTGGCAGAAACTCCCGCGAGATCCTGTAATCGTTCATCCTTAATATTAAAGGTAAATAAGGAAGGTACGGGGGGTTCGATGGTATGTCCTAATTCTTTTGCCCATTTGTATCCTAATGGGTTACTTCCTGTGGCCAAAAGAACGCGATCGGCCTTGAGTTTTTCCCCTGATTTTAATATCACCTCAAAATGAGTTTCGACGCGTTTTACCGCGACAACTGGAGTCCCTTTATATAATTGTACTCCTACATCTTCCGCGGCATACATTAAACAGTCAATAATGGTTTCGGAATTATCGGTAACAGGAAACATTCTCCCGTCACTTTCTGTTTTTAACTCGACATGATACTGACTAAACCATTCGATGGTATCACGGGGTTGAAAGCGACTAAATGCACCCCTTAAGGCTTTCCCCCCTCTGGGATAATGCTGCACTAAAATCGCGGGTTCAAAACAGGCATGGGTGACATTACAACGTCCCCCTCCTGAGACGCGAACCTTGGCTAAGGGTTCCCGCCCTGCTTCTAGTAAAATAACTTGGTGTTGAGGATAGGTTTTCGCCGCCGCGATCGCGCCAAAAAAACCCGCGGCACCACCGCCAATAACAATAATTTGTAAAGATTGATTTAACACTATTTTACTCACTTATTCCTGTTCAAATTCTTCTGGGGTTGCCCCACAAATGGGACAAGTCCAATCATCAGGTAATTCCTCAAAGGGAGTTCCGGGGGGAATACCATGATCAGGATCGCCTATTTCCGCATCATAAAGGTAATTACAGACACTACATATATGTTTTGACATTATTTCTCACTCCTCAATAGGACTTAATTTTGATTGTACAGCGTTAAAGACACAATCCGATCGCGTCGAGGCAAATTTTTGTAACAAACGTGAATCTTCTGAAAACATTTATGTTATAATATAGCCAGCGAGTAGGATAAATCAATGCAATTGGCTCCATTATATCCTCGATTATATCCGATTTTAAAGACAATATTTCCCCAATGTCTGTGGATAGGTAATGAAAATTTACCCGAAATTGCCTTAACCTTTGATGATGGACCTCATCCCGTTCATACTCCCCAATTATTAAAAGTTTTAGAGCAATATCAGATTAAGGCTACTTTCTTTTGGTTAGGTGTGTATGTGGAAAGATTTCCCGAAATAGCGAGAGAAGTCTATCGCCAAGGACACGCGATCGGGTTACACGGTTATCAACATATTTCCTTCCCCACACTCAACCCGATACAACTTAAAGAAAGTTTAGAAAAAACACAAGAAGCCATCACAAAAGCTTGTGAAATTAATGGCAAATTAATCAAAAATGTTCGACCTCCCAATGGGTTAGTTATGCCCCAAACCATCCATTTATTAAAACAATGGGATTATCGTATAATTATGTGGAGTGTCGTACCGGAAGATTGGGTAAAACCCGGAGTTTCTCTAGTAACAAATAGAGTATTAGAACAAACCAGTAATGGTTCGATAATAGTCTTACATGACGGATATCATGGAGGAGAAGATGTCGCCGCGTCAGTTGCCGAAATTCTGCCCAAACTACTTGATAAAGGTTATAAATTTATCACCATAGATTCCATCAAATAAAGGAAAAACTTGCCTGATGACAGGCTCAAAGAGTAGTGCAGGCATCTTGCCTGCTATCCCTCTAAAGGCTTCCCCGAAAAACCTTATGATCAAGTTATTTAATTTCCATTCCTAAGCAATAACTTGATCAAAATTCCACCGAGGAATAAGCAATCCAACCAAAACACGATATGAACTGCAACGATCGCCCAAAATACTACTTGATAGGAACTCTTACTACTCTTGTGGCGAAGTTTTCGTTGGGCTAAAAATGCTCCCAACCATCCCCCCGCGAGTTCACACAGATGCAGGCTACTTTCTGGGATTCTCCATTCCCCTTTTTTTGCGCGCGACTTATCCTCCGCGTACAGCAAAAAGGTCAATAAACTCATTACAGGATAGAGAATAAGAGGAATCGGATTGGCCGTTTTCCATGCTAAATAAATTGATCCAAACAGAGGTAAACTGAACAAAAGTAATATCTGCAAAACTAGAAATGAGGACTTGAGTTTAGTTTGGGAGTTTCTTCTGATATCCGAAGAGGATATGCCTAGGACGGACTTGCTTCTTGCTCCTAGAATAAAGGCCTGATCAGCACGGAGTTTCCCATCTTGCTCAGAGGTGAGATTATAGTAAATTACATCACCTTCTTTTGGACGACGATTTTTATCCTTTAGTGCAGAGATATGAAGGAAAACTTTTTGACTCCCATTATCGGGCTTGATGAAGCCAAAACCCTTGTCATCTTTCCAGGTTATCAGTTGACCTTTGTGCAGAATAGGTTTCATAAAACAGCTTTCGGTTTATTCTTCACTGATATTGTAGATCACTTTGTGAATTTTCGATACAATAGAGTTCAGATGGAACAAAAGTAAATATCCCCAAAATTTACGATAATGTAAAACTTAGACATTAGAGGAGAAAATACCATGATGTTAGACGCGATCGCGGTAGACTATGACACCATCAATCCGTTAATATTGCAGATGAGTCCTGTATTAGAAATGACAGATGACCAGTTTTTTGCCCTCTGTCAGAATAACCGTGATTATCGTTTTGAACGCAGTGCGAAAGGAGAATTGATTATCATGCCACCCACAGGCAGTGAAACCGGAAACCGTAATTTTAATTTAACAGTCCAGTTAGGAATCTGGTCACAAAAAGATGGTACAGGAATTGGGTTTGATTCCTCGGCTGGTTTTACACTTCCCAATGGTGCTAGTCGCTCACCCGACGCGTCTTGGATGACTTTAGAAAAATGGCCAAGTATTCCCCCGGAAAAACAAACCAAATTTGCACCGGTTTGTCCTGATTTTGTGGTAGAATTACGCTCTCCCAGTGATAGTTTATCTCACTTGAAAGAAAAGTTACAAGAGTATATAGACAATGGTGCTTCTTTAGGTTTGTTACTTGATCGAAAAAATCGTCAGGTTTATGTCTATCGTCCTCAGCAAGAAGTGGAATATTTAGACAACCCGAAAAGAGTTAGTTGTGAACCATTTTTAAAAGGCTTTTCTTTAGAATTAGAATCAATTTGGTAGATATGGAGCTTTGAGAAACCGGGTTTCTTTTCCCATATAAACGAGTGTAAATTTTATCTCTGAGAAACCCGGTTTCTTTTCACCTTATCGGAGTCTCTGTCAACGGTAGCTTTGAGAAACCGGGTTTCTTTTCCCATATAAACGAGTGTAAATTTTATCTCTGAGAAACCCGGTTTCTTTTCACCATCTTGCCTGCTTTCCGACACATATCGGTGAAATTACCAACCTAATAATCAAGTTAATTGACATTCCTGAGTGGGATATTTTTTAATTGTCAATTCCGCAACCATAGGCCCTTTTTACTGGACGTGGCTCTACGGGATTACACCAACTTTTATGATTTGCGGCTACAGGATGGGGGGATAAAGTTTTTATCTGATCTTTTCCCACCTGAAATTTGCCATCCGGCTGATATTCTTTAGGCAATAATAAATATTTATCTTCACCTTCTCCATCAACAAATAATCCTAATGTCAACATGATATCACGCAATCCCACCGATTCCATTTGGGCAAAACCATAATTTAAGTTTGGTAAAGATAAATAAGTATCATTACCTTTTTTATCCCAAAAAACACCGATTCCATTAACATCAGCACTACCTAAAGTAGAATAACTGCCTTGATACCAATCATTACCGTCGCTTTCTTCAAACCAACCAATACTAAAATCTCTACCTTTACCTAAACTTTGACTAATAAAACCTGTATATTCATCATTACCTCCATCATCTTGATAAATTCCTATAGCAAAATGTGGAACTCCTGCTAAACTATAAGCCCCTCCATTATGATAGTCATTTCCCGCTTTATCTGTCAATATTCCCATACTATACCAGTAGGCTGAACCTTGACAAAAAATATCACATTCATAACGATCATTTCCCCTACCATCTATTAATAGTCCTAGTCCTCCTCCCCAACTATTGCCATCTATATCATCGGCTCTTTTTCCCCAGGCAAATCCTTGGGCAAAATGGAGATGTTTTTCTGCTCCAAATGGTCCGCCATTAGGGTATTTATCTTCTAATCCAATATATTGATCATCCCCTTCACTATCTAATAATAATCCTACTCCTTTTGTGAATCCGTATCCCTGTCCCAATCTATAGAGTAAATAGCGATCGCGTCCTTGATTATCTATTAATAATCCTGTGCCATAAGTGCCACTGGCTTGTACATGAGCGATACCTTTATAAATATCATTGCCACGATAATCGGCGAGGATACCTGTGCCAAATATTCCTGAACCTTGACTAATATAATTAGCCCGGTATTCATCATTTCCTTTAACATCTATTAAGATACCATATCCAAATATTCCGGCTCCAAAACTAGGTGTTTTTTCTGAGGTATTTTCATAGTGATCATTACCTTCAAAATCTATGGTGATACTGATGCCGTGGGCCATATTTCTAGTGGCTGAACCTCCTAAATAAGTATCATTACCTTTGAGGTCAATTATTAATAAGTAATCATCATCTGCATAGTTTTGATCCCCTGTGCCATCAATGATAATTTTACCTAACTTTGTATTAATTTCATAATAAAAATTTGTATTTATCTCTCCCAATTTACTAATTTGTTTTTCTAATTCTTGGGCTGCACTAATAATCAAGATAGCTCCGGTATTTAATAGGTGATAATTAACCCCATTTAAGAGATTTTCTATTAATAAATTATCTTCTGTAGTTGGTTTATTTGGGTCATCTTCATTATTGGCGGCTGTGGTTGCAGTTAGATGAAAAATGCGATTATATATTTCATTTTCGGATAAGCTTAATTGATTCAAAGGGGATAAAGCATTTTTTCTATAGGTTAAAGTATCAGGTATAGTTAATAAAAATTGTGCCACAGCCGAGCGTAATGGAGAAGGTATTTTTTGATAGGCTTCACTGTGAAAAGTATCAAGGGGTTGATGGGTTAATTTATTGAGCGCGATCGCGAAGGAATCATCACCTAATTGATTAGTTAGGGTTTGGTATTTTTTCAGTAAAGTTTGATTAAACCCAGGATTTACCCCAGGGTTATCTGCTCTGTTTTGAGCGAAAAAAGTCACTAAGGGTAAATTAGTATGATTAGCTAATATTTGATTAGTGAGAGTACGAGTATAGTGGCTGATTTTCCAAGGATTATCAAAAAATATGTTTAAAAGACTGAATTTATATTTATCTCCTCCCCATAAAGAAATATCTTGACGGTCAATTTTGACATCGAACGGCGTTAAATTTTTCTGTGCTAATACCTTAGTAAATAATTCTCCTTGTTCCCTTAAATATTCTGTAGTAATGGCATTACTTCGCCCATTAAATGCGATCATCGAAAATATCAATACAGTAATAAAGACAAATTGAAACAAACGCCGATAATGAATAAACATAATAATTTTATTTTTCCCTAAATTGGTGAAGTGAATTGATAGGGTAGGTTAGCTGTAAGCGTAACCCATAGTTATGAAAACCAATTTAATCCCATAAAATTATGGTAGTAGTGTATCTATGCTAATTGGTCTGTGATATCGTTCATCTATTGATGCCAAAAACATCACCGGAGCCTCTCAAATTTGCCAAGAAACGTCCGTGGGAGTTATTTATTAGCTTCCGACTCTCCTACTAGGAATTTACCAAAATGAGAGGCTCCTAAGATAATATTGCACTATAGCTATTTTATCGAGCAACTAGCTAAATATTATCCTCAGAAACTAAGACAATACGATAACGGGGTTGATTAGCAGACACTCGCTCCATTGCCTCATTAATCTGACTTAATGGCATGACTTCGCATTTCGGTTTAATTTGATGTAGGGCGGCAAAATCCAACATTTCTCGCATAAATCGTCGTCCACCGACAATACTCCCCACCACAGATTTTTGACCAAAGATTAAGGGAATGAGTGGTATCTGGAGTGTCGAAACTGGAATCCCCACAAAACAGAGAACACCATTATTACTTAATAGACTAAAGGCGGCATCCCAATCGGCTTCTGAGGAGATGGTACAGAGAATCAAATCATAAGATCCCGCGACATCTTTCATTTCTTCAGTGCTACCCCATTTTTGAAAATGATGAGCTCCAAATTCTTTAGATTCTGCTTCTTTGTCGGGTGAAGATGAAAATGCAGTCACTTCGGCTCCCATTGCGGAGGCAAATTTAATCGCGAGATGTCCGAGTCCACCAATACCTAAAATACCCACTTTCATACCCGGATATTTGATATGGGTGCGTAAGGGAGTATAAACAGTAATTCCGGCACATAAGAGAGGGGCTGCACTGACTGAATCTAGTGCATTAGGGATTTTATAGGCAAAATCGGCACTGGTACGCAAACGATCGCTAAATCCGCCATAATTGCCAACAATGAGTCCTGTATATCCCTTGCGACAAATATTTTCTTCCCCTTGCAAACAATGATCACAAACTCGACAGGAATTGCGAATCCAACCTACTCCCACGCGATCGCCTTTCTTTAAGGAAGTTACTTTTGCCCCAACTTCAGTGATAACTCCCACTACTTCATGGCCTGCGACTAGGGGATATTGACTTTCTCCCCAGTCATTATCGCGCATATGAATATCTGTATGACAAAGGCCATTGTGAGTGACTCTAATTTCGATTTCATCTTCCGTTAGGGGTGCGGGTTCATATTCCCACGTTTGCAATTTTTCGCCCGCGTCGATCGCGGCATAGGCTTTGAATTTTGTTGGTTGTGCCATGATTATTGTATTCTCAATAAGTCCGTTACCATTTTACCACTTATTTAGGTGGTTTTCAAACTGCCCTCGCGTTTACTGTGCAGAGCCGTGTCCTCGGAAACCCTCCGAGGTATCGTGCTATCATGTAAGACTTAGACATGAGAGGAGAAAATGCCATGAAGTTAGACGCGATCGAGGTAGACTATGACACAATCAATCCGTTAATATTGCAGCTTAGTCCTGTATTAGAAATGACAGATGACCAGTTTTTTACCCTCTGTCAGAATAACCGTGATTATCGTTTTGAACGCACTGCAAAAGGAGAATTAATTATCATGCCACCCGCAGGTAGTGAAACCGGAAACCGTAATTTTAAACTGGCTCAACAATTAGCCAATTGGACAGATAAAGATGGTACAGGAATTGGGTTTGATTCCTCCGCGGGTTTTACACTTCCCAATGGTGCTAGTCGCTCACCCGACGCGTCTTGGATGACTTTAGAAAAATGGCAGAGCATTTCCCCGGAAAAACAAACCAACTTCGCTCCGGTTTGTCCAGATTTTGTAGTAGAATTACGCTCTCCCAGTGATAGTTTATCTCACTTGAAAGAAAAGTTACAAGAATATATAGACAATGGTGCTTCTTTAGGTTTGTTACTCGATCGAAAAAATCGTCAAGTTTATGTCTATCGTCCTCAGCAAGAAGTGGAATGTTTAGACAACCCAAAAACAGTTAGTTGTGAACCCGTTTTAACAGGATTTTCTTTAGAATTAGAATCAATTTGGTAGATATGGAGCTTTGAGAAACCGGGTTTCTTTTCGTAGATAAACGAGTGTAAAATTTCTCTCCCAGAAACCCGGTTTCTTTTCACCTTATCGGAGTCTCTTTCAAGGATATATTTGAGAAACCGGTTTTTTTTTCAGATATAAAGGGGTGTAAAATTTATTTCTCAGAAACCCGGTTTCTTTTCACATTATGGGAGTTTGTGTCAACGGTAGATTTAAGAAACCCGGTTTCTTTTCACTTTTTACTTTAGTTTAAAACGAGTTCTTTAAAGGAATTTAATGTAAGCTGACTGGGTGTAATACCCGTTAAACTTGCCAAAATTTCCCCATTACTGGTAACACGAATTAAGGTAGTCGGAAGGGGATTGCTAGAATTAGAATCTGGAATGAAACTTAACTGTTCAAATTTTAACCCTCCCACTAATGCAATCAAATCAATACCCGGTTGAAAATCAAGGATGAGATCACTACCACGATTTTCACCTAAGAGAAAAGTATCATTTCCTGTACCACCTTGGAGGGTATCATTCCCTAAATCTCCACTGAGGAAATCATTCCCAATTTCTCCACAAAGGAAATCATTTCCTTGCCCACCATAAAGGGTATCATCTCCGATACCTCCACAGAGGGAATCATCACCAAATTGACCGGATAAAATATCACTACCACTACCTCCACAAATGATATCATTTCCTTTACCACCAAAAAGGATATTGTCTCCCCCATTTCCGAAGACAAAATCATTTCCTTCACCGCCAAATAAGATGTCATTACCGGAACCGCCCGCGAGGGTATCATCTCCTAAATCTCCATAGAGAATATCTTGCCCTTCGCCATCCATAATTAAATCATTACCTTTGCCGCCAAAAATAGTATCTGGACCAAAACCACCATCAATGGTATCATTTCCTAAGTCTCCCCGTAGAAAGTCTTCCCCTTCCATTCCTAAGAGAATATCATTATCTTTGCCTCCAAAAAGGCTGTCATTCCCCAAACCACCATGCAGAAAATCATTTCCAAAACCGCCATAGAGTAAATCTTGATTATCACCCCCATAAAGGTTATCATTGCCTCCTTCTCCCATGAGAGTGTCATTCCCTCCAAATCCCTCGATCGCGTTGTTATTCTCAGTATCAATTAAACTATCATCACCCTCAGTACCATTAATAGTATCTATTACTTCGTTAGGAATAAAACGAGATGACAAAATTGAGCCACCATCATTCTCTAAACTTTGCAATTCCGGGGTAGTAAATTTGTCACGAAAACAATCATCTATAGGTGTAGGCAAAGGTGATGGCGTGGGAACAGGGGTGGGCACAGGGG
>JBEDKD010000393.1:0-7225 GCA_041172365.1 Cyanobacteriota bacterium
CCGTTAATAGTCCCCGAGCCCCCATCTCTGATCAGAACAATCTAAAAAAAGTCTTTAGAAAAACCATTTATTTTGTAACAAAGCTTAATCTTTAATCTTTAATCGGTAAGCATAAATGCTCATTAAGTCACCGATTAAAAATACTAATCAAATAGTAGAGGTGTTTATCCCCTTGATGAGGTAAAAATGCAGAAGCTAAGTGCAGAGGAATTGCTGGCTCAGTATAATCAGGGTAAGCGAGACTTTCACGGCTTTGATTTGAGTGAAATTTCTTTATTTCAAGCAAATTTACAGGGAATTAAGCTGTCGGAAAGTGACCTAACCAGGGCTTATTTTCCCTATGCTGATTTAAGTGAAGCGAATTTACAAAAGACGGAACTTTCTCACTCAGAAATGAGCGATGTTACACTCTATGATGCGAATCTTACTGAAGCTAACTTGGTGAGAGTTAATTTATTTAGGGCGAATTTGCGTTATGCCAATTTGCAAGGTGCTAATTTGGCTTATGCTAATTTACAGGGTGCGGATTTATACCATGCTGATCTCAGGAACGCGGACTTACGATTTACGGATTTAAGTCGTGCTAATTTGGAAAAAGCTTTATTAACGAATGCCAAGTTAATGGGGGCTAATTTGTTTCGCTCTCGTCTGGCTGATATTTCTAAGGCTTTGTGCGATCGCGCTACTATTGGTCCTGAAGGTTATTGACTTAGATCCTTTATCTATTAACAATAGTGCTCACCTTTGATATAATGGAAGTTTTGCAGTTAAAACTCCCTGATCTAGGAAGGAGACCTCGACTATGGCACGAATGTATTACGATACGGACGCCAATCTTGACCTGTTAAGCAACAAAACTGTCGCGATCATTGGTTATGGTTCTCAAGGCCACGCCCACGCGCTCAACCTTAAAGACAGTGGCGTAAATGTCATTGTTGGACTTTACCCAGGTAGTAAGTCGGAAGCGAAAGCTAAGGCCTCTGGTTTAAATGTTCTCCCAGTGAACAAGGCCTGTGAAGCGGCTGATTTTATTATGATTCTGCTACCTGATGAAGTACAAAAAACTGTTTATAAGGAAGAAATTGAACCCTATCTCACCCCTGGGAAAACTCTCGCGTTTGCTCATGGTTTCAATATTCACTTTGGTCAAGTTGTACCCCCTTCTGATGTGGATGTGATTATGGTCGCGCCCAAGGGCCCGGGTCATTTAGTGCGACGTACTTATGAACAGGGTGAAGGGGTTCCGGCTTTATTCGCGGTTTATCAAAATGCTTCTGGACAAGCCCGCGATCGCGCTATGGCTTATGCTAAAGGGATTGGTGGTACTCGCGCGGGTATTTTGGAAACGACTTTCCGCGAAGAAACGGAAACGGACCTCTTTGGTGAACAAGTGGTACTCTGTGGAGGTCTTTGTGCCTTAATTAAATCAGGATTTGAAACTTTAGTCGCGGCGGGCTATCAACCGGAACTAGCTTATTTTGAATGTTTACATGAAGTCAAGTTAATTGTGGACTTGGTTGTAGAGGGCGGTTTGGCGAAAATGCGCGATAGTATTTCCAATACCGCCGAATATGGTGACTATACTCGTGGCCCTCGCATTATTACCGATGAAACTCGCGCGGAAATGAAGAAAATTCTCAGCGAAATTCAATCGGGTCAATTTGCCCGCGAATTTGTATTAGAAAACCAATCTGGTAAGCCCGGATTTACGGCTATGCGTCGTCAAGAGGCGGAACATCCTATTGAAGAAGTCGGTAAGGATTTACGCGCTATGTTTAGCTGGCTGAAAAAGAATTAAATCGAGAAGGAAGAGGGAAGAGGGAAGAAGGAAGAAGGAAGAAGGAAGAGGGAAGAGGGAAGAGGGATATTTTTTTCGTCTTCCCCTTTATCTTCGCCTTTGCCTTCGCCTTCGCCTTTTCTCATAGCTTCACGTTTTCTAATACTTTTGCTTTTCTGCACGCGATCGCCTTCTCTAATACCTTCGCGATCGCCTTCCTTAAGGCTTAGATTAACGGGGTTTATCCAAGTTCTCAAGCTGTTTTTCTGTCCTTTCATTGCTATTTCTAGGCCGTAACCATTGAGGCCAAAGACTCACGACAAAATCACGGCTTTTGACGCTTGCCTCTTTCGCGGGTTTGGGTAGAAAGGTCAATTTGTCCCCAAAGGCGATAAAGACAACTGTCACAACTAACACAAATGTAATCAGCTTTTTAGGTGGCATAGTAGGATTCGGTGATATTTTATTAAGGGTCTTTCTTATAGTATTCCCTTTAATAACCTATAGATTAACATGACACTTGCATTAATTTGGCTCTGGCGGCTCTTTTCTCCCTTGACACAACCTGGGCCTGGTTTTACGGGATATGTCCGCGAGTTCCAGCTTCTTGTTCTTTGAATACGATACAACCTTTTTTCCGGGTTGAAATAATCTCCTTAGGGTTAAGTTTCCTGGGTGTCAAAATTGTCGATATGACTGCGCGCATCCGCGTTTAAATCGCGTGGAATCAAAGAAACCGGGTTTCTCTCTTTCGCCTCTTGTTTTTAGCAAAATTTACGGAAGAAACCCGGTTTCTCAAACCTCGCGATAGGGTGGAATCAAAGAAACCGGGTTTCTCTCTTTCGCCTCTTGGTTTTAGCAAAAATTTACGGAAGAAACCCGGTTTCTCAAACCTCGCGATAGGGTGGAATCAAAGAAACCGGGTTTCTCTCTTTCGCCTCTTGTTTTTAGCAAAAATTTACTAAAGAAACCCGGTTTCTCCTGACACCTGGGGACAATTAATCTGGTATTATCATGGTTAGTTGCTGTAGGTTTGACTATGATCGATCGCGTAATCTGGAGAGTTTTTGGGGTTATTCTCGTTTGTGGGTTTTGTTGGTTAGGCTGGGGAACTCCTGTGAAAGCCTCGGAGGAGGTTACGGGGGTTACAGACTCACCGCAAGTCTTACAAAATTTAGTACAACGGGCATTTCAAGCATCGAATCAGGGAGACTTTGCTAACGCGGAGGGCTTATGGAGTCAGTTAATTGAAAAGTTTCCCCAGGAGGCGGCGCTCTGGAGTAATCGTGGCAATATTCGGGTGAGTCAGAATAAGTTGGAAGAGGCTTTAGTGGATTTCGATCGCGCCATCGAGTTAGCTCCTACTGCCCCTGATCCTTATTTGAATCGGGGTGCTGCTTTGGAAGGTTTGGGACGTTGGCAAGACGCGATCTCATCTTATAATAAGGTTTTGGAGTTAAATCCCTCCGATGCCGCCGCCTATAATAATCGTGGAAACGCAAAGGCGGGTTTAGGGGAATGGGAAAACGCGATCGCTGATTATGAAAAAGCATTTACTATTATCCCTGATTATGCCTTTGCCCGTGCTAATTATGCTTTAGCTTTATATCAGGTTGGTAAGAGAGAAGACGCGATCGCTACCATGAAAAATTTGGTGCGGAAATATCCGAAATTTGCCGATATGAGAGCCGCATTAACCGCGGTTTTATGGGAAAATGGACAACAGGGAGAAGCGGAAAGTAATTGGGTAAGCGCGATCGGTTTAGATAGTCGTTATAAAGATTTGAATTGGGTGGCAAAAGTGCGACGTTGGCCGCCGCAAATGGTGAGTGCTTTGGATAAATTTTTGAATTTGAAGTGAGATTCAAAAGAAGAGAAAAGGTGAAAACGCGATCATGTCATTTATCCTATATAGATCGATATTCATCTTTCATTCGATATCATTAAATTCTTTAACTTTCTGTATATCCAGACACAAAACGCATATTTTTTTGTTCTTAAGGAAACCGGGTTTCTGGCTAAACCTATTCGATAGGCGATAGGGTTTATAGAAACCCGGTTTCTTGACTGGCATTGATCAGATAATTCCTAATATTACCCCAATTACATCCGATCGCGAGTAGAATAATCGGTTGGCCTATATTAAGCGCGATCGTAATGCCATTTGAAACACTTCCAGGTCAAAGTTTCCCCATTGGAGCCAAAATATTCCCTAAAGGAGTAAATTTTTGCCTATTCTCCAAAAATGCCACCTCGGTACAATTACTCCTCTTTGATGACGCGAATGCACCTTATCCCTCTTCGATTATTACCCTTGATCCCAAAATTAATAAAACCTTCTGTTATTGGCATATTTTAGTCTGTGGATTGACAGAAGGCCAAGTGTACGCGTATCGAGTTTATGGCCCCTACGAACCTGAAAACGGTCATCGCTTTGATCCCCAAAAAGTTCTCCTTGATCCCTACGCGCGCGCCGTCGTCGGTTGGGAACATTATAGTCGAGAAGCCGCGATCAAACCCGGAGATAACTGCGATCGCGCCTTACGAGGAGCGGTGGTTGACTATCTCGGTTACGACTGGGAAGACGACGCGCCCCTGCGTCTTCCATACTCCAAAACCGTCATTTATGAACTTCATGTGGGCAGTTTTACCCGTCATCCAAACTCCGGTGTTTCCCCAGAAAAACGAGGCACTTATGCCGGTTTAATCGAGAAAATACCCTACTTAAAAGAATTAGGAATTACAGCCGTTGAATTAATGCCCATTCATCAATTTGATGAACAAGATGCCCGCCCCGGATTAAAAAATGAATGGGGTTATAGCACAATGGCTTTTTTTGCCCCCCATCGTGGTTATAGTTCTCGACGCGATCCCCTCGGTCCCGTTTATGAATTTCGAGAAATGGTAAAAGCCCTTCATCGTGCCGGAATAGAAGTGATTTTAGATGTGGTATTTAATCATACCGCGGAAGGGAATCAAGACGGACCAACAATTTCTTTTCGAGGCCTGGCTAATGATGATTATTATATTTTGGATGATAATCCAGAATATTATAAAAATTATAGCGGCTGTGGCAATTCTTTTCAAGCCAATCATACCTTTGGTGGCAAATTAATTTTAGACTGTTTGCATTACTGGGTTGCTGATATGCACGTTGATGGTTTTCGCTTTGATTTAGCCTCGGTTTTATCCCGTGGACGATCGGGGGAACCCTTGGAAGATCCCCCTGTACTTTGGACAATTGAATCCGATCCTGTTTTAGCAGGTACTAAGATTATTGCCGAAGCTTGGGATGCCGCGGGTTTATATCAAGTCGGCACATTTATCGGCGATCGCTTTGCCGAATGGAATGGCCCTTTTCGTGATGATGCCCGTCGTTTTATTAAAAGTGATCAAGGGACAATCCACACAATTACTAATCGGATTATGGGAAGTCCTGATATTTATCCCCACCCGGAAAGAGAGACATTTCGTAGTATTAATTTTGTCACTTGTCACGATGGTTTTACCCTCTATGATTTAGTTTCATATAATGAGAAACATAATGAAGAGAATGGGGAAGAAAATCGAGATGGAGCTAATGATAATTACAGTTGGAATTGTGGCGAAGAAGGAGAAACTAATAACCCAGAGATTAAAGCACTACGACTGCGACAAATGAAAAATTTGTTAACTATTTTATTTGTGTCTCAGGGTACTCCCATGATTTCAATGGGAGATGAAATTCGTCGTACTCAAAAGGGCAATAATAACGCGTATTGTCAAAATGAATTAACCTGGTTTGACTGGAGTCAGATCGAAGAAAAACCAGATTTTCTCAGGTTTGTTAAGGAATTAATAGCCTTTAGTCAATCGCTAAAAATCTTTGAGTATGAATATCCCTTGAGTTTAACAGTTAATAATGAACGGCCTTATATTCTCTGGCATGGGGTACAATTAAATAAACCTGATTGGGGTGAGGATTCTCATTGTATCGCGTTTAACTTGTGTCATCCTGAATATAACGAACAGTTATATGTGATACTCAATAGTTATTGGGAACCTCTAAATTTTGAGCTTCCCCATTTGAATTATGGCGAACATTGGCATCGAATTATTGATACTTCTTTGCCTTTTCCTCTCGATTTTAAATCCCCGGAAACTGCCCCTATGGTTAAAGAAAAGTATTATCAGGCAGGAGCGCGATCGAGTGTAGTTTTATTGGTGCTTTCATCAAGTTGAAGAAAACCTCACCCCTTGAGGGGGTGATCGCTTTAGGGGGGTAGGCACTCTGGCACTACCCCTACCTGTACCCCCTACAACCCTATCATCCGAATGTTACCAGTTTCAGAGGCGCGATCGCGCTTTGTCATCCTAACCAACCAGAATGCTCTCCGAGGACTTCTACTGTTTAATAACTGTATTGGCATCAATTTTTGAGATGTTTCCTGAGATTTTCTCCCTAATTCTATTGGGCTGTAATCCCACCAAGAACCTATGTTAAAACACTATTTTTATGCGGACTTTGGGGTGATATCAAATTCTGACAATTACCATTTTTTCCTTCACTAATCTCTATTTCTTCATCCGTTAAACCGTATAATATATAAACAATTTGATCTATCAATTTATCGGTATAGTTCAATTGATTCTTGAGCGGCAAAAGAGTATTTAAACTTGCCTCATATTCTTGAGATAAGAGGGTTTGAAATTTTCTTTCTGAGGGGTCAATCGTCAGTTTTTTGCGATTCTTTTTGAGAACATCTAGGAATTGGGCAAAGGTTAGATGTTCTTGTTGTTTTTGGTAATCACCTAGGTAGTTTTTGATCGTGGTTTTATTAGTAAGGTTATCTATCTCTGTACCGATTTCACGGGTTAACCAAGTTAAAAAGTCTTTGCTTTCGGTTTGTTTTTGTTTGTTTAATTGGATCATTTGTTCCGCTAAATAGGCCAGAAAATCATGGATAACATCGGTTTGATTTTGTTGTAGATGTTGTCCTATTGTAGGATAGGCTTCTAGCCTGTCCTTTCCTATTGTAGGATAGGCTTCTAGCCTGTCCTTTCCTATTGTAGGATAGGCTTCTAGCCTGTCCTTTCCTAATGGTGACAGGGGAGAAGCCTGTGCTACTGTGTTATGATAAATTTGGGTTAAGTGGGTGAAAAATGTAGCGCGATCGGGCTCAGGTGTGGTAAAATTTATTTTATAAATTGGAAGTTCTCGTAAATCATACAACTTTACCTGTGCAAAAGTTCGATCCTTTTCTCCTGTTTGACTCTGGTAAATATAAGTCAAAAGTTTACTATTTAAAATAGATACAACATACCATGCAGAGTAATTTTCTTGTTTGACAATTGTTGTATGAATAGATTTAGATGTAATAAATTTTTGAAAATCTACTGATGCTTGTATTGAATCTGCTGTTTGGCGAGTTAATATTTTAATAGGAATCAAATTTAGATCAAGATAAA
>JBEDKD010000394.1:0-10110 GCA_041172365.1 Cyanobacteriota bacterium
AAAGGACAACAGGAAACCATAACCTGTGGCAATAGATGGTTTGATAACGTTTAAAGAATAAATGGCTTTATGCACTGGTAAAACCTCCTGGGTTTCCCTCGATCGCGCTGGCTGATTTGACTGAAATCAGCCAAAATACTTATACTTAATTCTACCATGACTCCATCGAAAAGCCAAGGAAGAGGGAAGAAGGAAGAGGGAAGAAGGAAGAAGGAAGAAGGAAGAAGGAAGAAGGAAGAGAGTTAACAATTGACAATTACCAATTACCAATTACCAATTACCAATTACCAATTACCAATTACCAATTACCAATTACCAATTACCCGTTTTGCGGAAAATATGGTAAAATGCGCTGAGTTCGGATTTTTCTAAGCTACAGTAGTAGAACTACTGTGTTAGACGTTATACAAAGATACCCGCTTACATGACTGCAACAACCGTCCAATTAAAACACGAAGTAAAAGACTTATCCCTTGCCCCCCTTGGCAAGCAACGGATCGAATGGGCAGGACGTGAAATGCCCGTTTTACGACAAATTCAGCAACGCTTTGACAAAGAAAAACCCTTTGCTGGTATTCGTTTAGTAGCCTGTTGTCACGTTACGACAGAAACCGCCCATTTAGCGATCGCGCTCAAACTAGGGGGAGCCGATGCAGTGCTAATCGCGAGTAACCCCCTGAGCACTCAAGATGATGTCGCGGCGAGTCTCGTAGCCGATTATGGTATTCCAGTATTTGCCTATAAAGGCGAAAATGAAGAAACCTACAAACGTCATGTAGAAATAGCCCTCGATCATAACCCCAATATCATCATTGATGATGGTAGTGATGTAGTTGCCACATTAATTCAATCTCGCAAAGAATTAATTCCTAATATCATCGGTACAACCGAAGAAACCACCACCGGGATCGTCCGTTTAAACGCGATGTTAAAAGACGGAGTATTAACTTTCCCCGCGGTAAATGTTAATGATGCAGATACCAAACATTTCTTTGATAACCGTTATGGTACCGGGCAATCAACATTAGATGGTATTATCCGTGCCACTAATATTTTATTAGCCGGAAAAAACATCGTTGTTGCCGGTTATGGCTGGTGCGGAAAAGGAACCGCGATGCGTGCCCGTGGTTTAGGAGCGAATATCATTGTCACAGAAATTGACCCCGTGAAAGCCATCGAAGCAGTCATGGATGGTTTCCGAGTCATGCCAATGGAAAAAGCCGCCGCAATTGGTGATATTTTCATTACTGTAACAGGCAATAAGCACGTCATTCGCGAAGAACATTTCGATGTAATGAAAGATGGTGCAATTGTTTGTAATTCCGGTCACTTTGACATTGAAATTGACCTAAAAGTGCTTGGGGAAAAATCCACAGAAGTGCGGACAGTCCGACCTTTCACACAAGAATATCACCTTAAGAGTGGTAAGTCAGTAATTGTCTTAGGAGAAGGTCGTTTAGTCAACTTAGCCGCGGCAGAAGGACATCCGAGCGCGGTAATGGATATGAGTTTTGCTAACCAAGCTTTAGCTTGCGAATATCTAATCAAAAATAAGGGCAAATTAGAGCCCGGTATTCACTCTATCCCTGTAGAAGTTGATAAGGAAATTGCTCGGTTAAAACTGGAAGCAATGGGCATTTATATTGATAGCCTGACTCCCGAACAAATTGAGTATATCAATTCTTGGACTTCGGGAACCTAATTAAGTAGGGACACGGCACTGCCGTGTCCCTTATTGGTTAGAAGTAGGGACACGGCACTGCCGTGTCCCTACTTATTTGGTTAGAAAGGCCGTGTCCCTACTTATTGGTTAGAAGCCAATCTCAAGAAGTTTTTTGCCACACCAAAATTAGCCTAAATTTTCTTCGTAGAAGCACAAAAAATTCTCGGCTAATCTGCCCCTAAGTGTTGAATTTATGGGGGAAGGTACTTAGAGACGCGATCGTTTGACGTGGCATTTTTCTACAGCGCTGATGTGGCATTTTTCTACAGCGCTGATGTGGCATTTTTCTACAGCGCTGATGTGGCATTTTTCTACAGCGCGATCGTGTCCTTTTATTATGGGAGAAACCCAGCACCCAGAAGAGAGCAAATCATATTATAGCAGTCGAAGCAGATGTTAGGACGTTCTTAATGCGGAAACCCTTGATTTTATTGCTTCTTCCCTCTTCCTTCTTCCTTCTTCCCTCTTCCTTTATGAAATATATTCAAGAATATTTACAAGAAATTAAGCAAATTTATCAAGGAAAAAATACCACAGAGCATACTTATCGCCCCGCCCTCAAGAAATTAATAGAATCTTTAGATTATGGCATTCAAGCCACCAACGAGCCGAAACTGATCGCGTGCGGTGCGCCAGATTTTCTGGTGAAGCAGGGGGCTTTAGAAATTGGCCATATTGAAGCCAAAGATATTGGCGTTTCTCTCAATAAAGTCGAGAAAACACCCCAAATGACGCGTTATTTTAATGCCTTGGGAAATCTGATTTTAACGGATTATATCGAATTTCGCTGGTATGTGCAGGGAGAGTTAAGATTAACCGCATCTTTGGGAACAATTGATCAAAAGAAAAAGTTTAAAGTGGATGCCGAAGGGATAGAGCCAGTTGAACATCTTTGGCGGCAATTTTTCTTAACTAAAGTCCCTCAAGTCACCACACCTAAAGATTTAGCGAAACGGATGGCAGGTTTAGCACAATTGATTCGTGATGCCATTAAAACTGCCTTAAATGATGTAGATAGAGGCGGAATGTTACGGCAACAGTTAGAATCTTTTCAAAAAGTGCTAATTCGGGATTTAACTAGCGAACAGTTTGCTGATATGTATGCCCAAACGATATGTTATGGCTTATTTGCGGCGCGATGTAATACCGATAATTCTCAGAGTTTTTCGAGGGAGACAGCCGCGTTTAAATTACCGAAAACTAACCCATT
Organism: Cyanobacteriota bacterium; assembly: GCA_041172365.1. Taxonomy (GTDB): domain Bacteria; phylum Cyanobacteriota; class Cyanobacteriia; order Cyanobacteriales; family Microcoleaceae; genus JBEDKD01. Next base: position 2,934 of record JBEDKD010000394.1, read on the forward strand.
TTTACGGAGTATTTTCGATCAAATTGCGGGACCAGATTTAGATGAAAGGATTAATTGGGCTGTAGATACTTTAGGGAATATTCTGCAACAGACAGACATGAGAGAAATTCTCAAGGAATTTGGCAAGCGAACCCGAAAAGAAGATCCCGTAGTACATTTTTATGAGACATTTTTGGCAGAGTACGATCGCGACATCCGAGAGTCACGGGGGGTTTATTACACCCCGGAGCCTGTAGTTTCTTATCTGGTAAAAAGTGTCGATTATCTTCTCAAGCATAAGTTTAACATTGCCCAGGGGTTAGCGGATGCAAAAAAGATTTTAATTCCTAATTTAAAGGGGGAGGAAAATCGAGAAACTCATCAGGTATTGATTCTCGATCCTGCGGTGGGAACAGGCACGTTTATGTATGGTATTATTAACCATATTTATCATAATTTAAAATCTGAGAAAGAGATGTGGTCAAATTATGTTAGTCAGCATTTATTACCCCGTTTATTTGGGTTTGAATTATTGATGGCTCCTTACACGGTAGCGCATATAAAGTTAGGTTTACAGTTACAGGAATTAGGTTATAATTTTGCTTCTGATGAACAGTTAAGAATTTATCTAACTAATACCTTACAAGACGCGTTTCAACTTACTCAGGCCGATGGTTTTATCAATCAGATTCGGGATGAAGCCGAAACAGCAAAAGAGATAAAAAAAGATGTTCCCGTCATGGTGGTTTTAGGAAATCCGCCTTATTCATACCAATCTTTAAATACCGATCCTTGGATTGTAGGATTAGTCAGGGATTATTATCAAGTCGATGGGAAACCTTTAGGAGAAAGAAACCCCAAAGGATTATTAGATGATTATGTAAAGTTTATTCGATTGGCTCAACATCGTGTTTCAGAAATGGGTTCTGGGATTGTCGCGTTAATTACAAATCATGGTTATTTAGATAATCCGACATTTCGAGGGATGCGTCAAAATTTGATGCAAACTTTCGATGAGATTTATGTGTTAGATTTGCATGGGAATAGCAAGAAAAAAGAAGTCTGTCCCGATCGCGCCCCCGATAAAAATGTCTTTGATATTCAGCAAGGAGTCGCGATCGGTATTTTTATTAAGTATCAAAATAGTCCCCAAAAATTAGCAACCGTTTATCATGCCGATTTATGGGGGGCTAGAGAAATTTATCAGAATCAGCAGTTAGTCGGAGGTAAGTATCATTGGTTAGCTGAAAATGATCTGAGTTCGACTCATTGGGAAATTTTACAGCCGGAAACAGAATTTTATTTATTTAAACCCCAAAATACTGATTTATTACCAGAGTGGGAACAATGGTGGAAAGTTATTGATATCATGCCCGTCAATTCTGCGGGTATAAAAACCCATCGAGATCATTTTGCCATTGACTTTGATGAAAAAAGCATTACTAACAAATTTCAAGCCATGCGAGAAACTAATTTATCTAATGAAGATTATGCCAATCAATACAATATTAAGGATAGTCGAGATTGGAAGTTAGATGAAGTCCGCCGATTAATTCGCTCCGATAATCAATGGAAAGAAAAAATAATTAGTTGCTTATATAGACCTTTTGATTCGCGTTACTGTTACTATAGTGATGTCGTAATGGATAGACCAAGACGAGAGTTACTTATTCATGTTTTTAGAAAAGATAATTTATGCTTGGGTTTAGGCCGTCAAGGAATTGCGGTAAATGATTCTATTTGGTCATTAATATCAGTGGCTAATCAACTTATTGATACTAATCTTTTTAGAAGGGGAGGAGTTAGTATTTTTCCCCTCTATCTTTACCCAACTGATAACCAAACCCTATTTGAACCTGCACCAACTGAGGCCCCAGGGGGTCGTCGCCCGAATTTATCCCCAGAATTTATTACTAAATTTTCCCAAAAATTAGGTTTAAAATTTATTCCCGATGGTAAAGGGAATAAAACTCAATCTTTTGGCTCAGAAGACATTTTTCATTACATTTATGGCGTCTTTCATTCCCCCACCTATCGCCAACGGTACGCGGAATTTCTCAAAATTGACTTTCCTCGCGTTCCCTTAACTTCAAATTCTACTCTTTTCTGGGAATTAGTACAAATCGGTGATAAATTAGTTCAATTCCATCTGATGAAAGAAACCCGGAAGCCAATTTCGACTTATCCGATTCCGGATTCTAATATTGTTGAAAAAGTCAAATATAATGAAGATAATCAACAAGTTTGGATTAACTCTCAACAATATTTTGCACAAGTACCAACCCAGATTTGGAACTTTTTTATCGGAGGTTATCAAGTCTGTCAAAAATGGCTCAAAGATCGTAAGGGGAGAGAATTAACCTTTGAGGATCTTACCCATTATCAAAATATGATTTCCATCTTAGCCGAAACTATTGAACTGATGGAAGCTATTGATACAATCATTGACAATAATGGTGGTGTTCCACTGCAATAGATGACTTTCAGACTGTAAGAAATATGGAAAATAGAAGGCTCAGAGAGCGCAATTATAGCACTACGCATTTAGATTAAGACGCGTGTGATACGAGGGTTGTAGATTAAGGCATGAAAGAATATCCTAATGTTTTTGCTCCGTGCTATATCATTTCTGGTTCTACCAAAGTTGTCATGTCACATAAATTTCAAAAAAATTCTCAAAATAAACAAACAAATAACAGTGGAAATATTGTATAATTGGGTGCATCTCACTTTTGAATAGTTGGCGGAGCCAGGGCGCAGCGCATAGCATTCCGGCATATAGGTTATTGGTTATAATCTGATATTTACTGCGGTCATGCTCCGCCCCTAGAGACATATTTGCCAAAGTGAGATGCACCATTTTTAAAGATGATGAAAATGTGTTTGTTGCGGGAGACTTACTCTGGTATCCGGTAGAGGGAAAACCTAACATTTCCCAAGCTCCTGATGTGATGGTGGCCTTTGGCACCCCGAAAGGCTCTAGTAAGTCCTACAAACAGTGGCTAGAAAATAATAATCGCGGCGCAAGTTGTGTTTGAGGTGCGCTCTGAAAGCGACACCCAGACTAAGATGGATAAGAAATTAGTATTTTACAATGGCGTTGCAAATTCATAGGATGATCCGGTGGTAGGGGCGGTGTCCCAGTGCCCGCCCCCGCGAGAGTTTTGGGGCAAGCTCCTCTGGATTGCCCCTACCCTATCATCCCTTAATTGTTCAACGCCTTTACAATCGCGATGAGGTAGAGGAGTATTACCTTTACGATCCGCAAAGGAGAGAGTTAAACGGTTGGCGGCGAATTGATGGGATGCTTGATGTGATTGAGCCGATGGGGGGGTTTCCCCCCGATTGGGGGTGCGTTTTGAGTTAGGTGATGAGGGGCTAACAGCAGGTTAGAACTTTATGCACCCAGAGTGAGGGCGGGTTTATCAAGGTTTTCGTTGGGAATTAAGGATCTCGGCGAAAGCTCCCCAATTAATCTAACTCGGTTTCTGATCGCGACTTCGACACGATCGCGCTTCCCCAGAAACCGGGTTTCTCAACAAAATATCGACTTAGCGATCGCGCTTCCCCAGAAACCGGGTTTCTTGAGGCCTCCCCAAAGATTTTTGCCAAATTTGTATAATTATCCGCCTCAAAATCACATTAATAGATAGAGCTAATCAAAAGATTTTGTCCCAAGACTGTTTAGGTTAGCGGGATCTCATCTTCAATCACAATTCGATCGCGCAATTGGTTCAGGCGATCGCGGGAGAGTTTTTTGGTCAAATCGCGATCGCCGTTATTCCTGTCATGGGTGAGCGCGATCGCGGTGCAGTTTTTTTCTCAAAGTTGGGAGAGAAAAAAATTTTGGGCAAAAGTTGCATAATTATCCGCCTCCCAATCCGATTAATAGATAGAGGGAATCAAAAGATATTAAATTTCCCTCTATTAATGAACAAATTGGAGGAATGAAACATGAACCCTGTCCCCCCAAATATCACTCAAAGAGAAGTTACTTTTTGGGGAAAATTAAAAGACATTGATCTCAATCCCATTCTGGAGTGGGTGAGTTATAAATATGAATGGAATCGAGAAAAAACCCTGGGCGCGATCGCTCTTTATCAGATGTTTTTATTCCTGCTGTATTTATACCCGAATAAAACCATAGTTCCACCCCTTCCAGAAGTCGATTTAATTTGGCATGAACATATTCTGAATACACCTAAATATATCGAGGATAGTCAGATGTTATTTGGTCAGTATATTCATCATGTGCCTACCTATAGTTTAACACCAGAAGCCCAAAAGCAAACTGAAATCGCCTGGTCAGAAACCTTAGATTTATGGGAAAAACATTTTGGCAAAGAAATGTTCGCGAATGCAAATTCAGACAATAAATCTGATCAAAAATCAGACAAAAAACCCAAGACTGATTGTATTCATCCCCCAGATCCCCGTATTATTTAACAGTAGGGGCGAAGCATTCCGGTCATCAAGCGATCGCGTCTCACCAATAACTTATCGGTCGGAATGCTTCGCCCGTATCCCATTGAGATGCTTCTCGATAATGTCTCAATTTCTTCCATGACTTAAACCGATTCTAAGGAGCGTAAGAAGCTTTGAGCTTGAATAATTTTATCAACCATTCCCAATTTGGTAAATTTGCTCAAAGCTTCCGTCGCCCAATACCGGGATTTGGGAAAATTACCTTCCACTTTTTCCAGGCGAGCTAGGGACAAATTATAACAGGCAATAGATTGACAATCATCATATTGCAAAGACTTCTGTAAACCGCGTTCTAACTGGTATCGAGCTTGATAAGAATCGCCCCGGACTAACGCGATCCGAGCCATCCAATTTTGCAAAACAATCCTCATTCTTTGCCATCCCAATTGGCGAGTATTGTCCCAAGCTTTTTGATAACAGGACTCAGCTAAAGCATATTTTTCCTGATGAAAATAGATTTGGGGTTCATAGTAGTCCAAAATAATTTGCCACTTTTGCGCTCGTTGTGGATCAAGATGACAACGATCTAAAAGAACTCTGGCCTGGTTTAAATGGTCTAGTGCTTGCGGAAACTGTTGTTGTTGCAGATACCAAACGGCTCGATTTTTGGTCATCTTCAACTGAAATACAGGGTCAGAGTGGGCAGATATTTGTTGATATAATTGAGCCGCTTCTTCCCAACGATTCATTAAGGTTAAAAGCCATGATTTTTCTAACATTGTCTCCCTAATTGTTGCTGTATCTTTGAGATCCGCCACTTGCAATAATCCTTCTAATTGCTCTAAACGTTTTGGGTAAGAACTATAAATATAACTATATTGTCGAGTATTTTGGAGAAGGATATTCAGAGATTGATAACGTTCAGGAGTCCGACACCATTTGATAAAAAGTTCTAAATCTGACCAATTATGAGCGAGTTGAGGGCAATGGTTTGACCAGTCCCAAATTTGATATTGCTCAGAGATGAATAGATATTGTTTGAGTCCAGCTTCGGCAACTTTTAAGGTTAGGTTTAAATTAGGGGAAAATGAATCATTTGGACTTGATGGGGTGAGGATTTTATAACCCGCTTTTTCTAATAAATCAGGAATGATTTGCCATTGCACCTTCTTAAAGGAAATACCACGCTGTTCCAGAAGTTTTCTGATCGCGGGATACAATTCATTAGAAAGTCGATGTCTTACCGTATCAGCTTTAGTTTTAGTAGGATTGTCGCCAAACTGACTGGCAATTTTTTGAGGGTTTTTACCCGCTAAGAGCAGTAACAAATAATCTCGGAGAGTTGGACTTAATTCTTTAATTTGGTAAATCCTTTTCTGTCCTTGTGCTCGGATACAGTTATAAGCATCAAGGACATCATCGAGAAGTCGCTCAACTTGCCAAGTCTGATATATCTCATGAAATTCTGGTCGGGGGTTGTCGGGTTGTTGAATCATAAGACAAGAAGGGTTGACATTTATATTATTAGTTTAGCGGAGATGCCCCAAAAGTTATCAACACTATGGAATAGATTTGAAGGCGAATCTATGATTGGCTGGTAAAAGTTAGTCTTTGGCCTTAGCACACAGTCCCAATGTAAAAGATACCCATACTGTGGAGTTTTTTTATAGAGACCAGAGGTTTAACATGGGGAACGAGTAGGGAAAATCATTTCAAAAACGATTTTTCTCGTGGTGTGAAATTTGGGGATATCCAAGAAAGGGGGTTTTTTCCACAAGAGTGACTCCTGGGCAACCCAAGTTACGCAAAAACCCGGTTTCTGATCCCACCCATCGCGAAGAAAGCGGGTTTTTTCCACAAGAGTGACTCCTTCCTTGAAACCCAAATGCCTCATTTCTCCAGTTCGTTGTTTTAGCAAAAGATTAGCTAGGAAACTTAATGACTATCAAACAAGAAGGGATTTATTTAGTCGCAGAAGATACAGCCGACAATATTGCACTCGAACCCGGACAACTTCAGGATGCCTCTGAAGGATTGTTAACTCGCCAAGGCGATGATATCGTTGCGGGATCTTCTGACGCGGAAGTTGTCCACGGTGGTAAAGGCAATGATTCAATTGATGGCGCAGGGGGCAATGATTCCCTCTGCGGCAACCAAGACAGAGACACTCTTATCGGAGGAGATGGGGATGATTTGTTATGTGGTGGCAAAGACAATGATTCAATCGTCGGTGGTAATGGCAATGATAGTGTGTACGGCGATCGCGGCATTGATACCTTAACAGGTGGCGATGGCTCTGACACATTTTTCCTGAAGCTAGATGATGAGAGCATTGATTACATTACCGATTATCAAAATGGACGCGATCATATTGCCAGTAACAACGGCCTTTTGAATTTTGATAACTATACTTTTAGTGCGGGTACAGGTGCTAATGGTGCTAGTAGTGGGGACACGGTGATCATAGACAAACTCACCAATCGGGCGATCGCTGTCTTGCTGAATGTTCCGAGTAGCACGTTTGCAGCTAGTCCAACACCCACTCCATCGGTAACGCCGAGTCCGACCCCATCGGTAACACCGAGTCCGACCCCATCGGTAACACCGAGTCCGACCCCATCGGTAACACCGAGTCCGACCCCATCGGTAACACCGAGTCCGACCCCATCGGTAACGCCGAGTCCGACCCCATCGGTAACACCGAGTCCGACCCCATCGGTAACGCCGAGTCCGACCCCATCGGTAACACCGAGTCCGACCCCATCGGTAACAC
>JBEDKD010000395.1:0-2772 GCA_041172365.1 Cyanobacteriota bacterium
AATAAAAATGGTATTTTAGGCAAGGGAGATGGCAAAATTAGTCATAATGATGATAATTTCTTGACAATAAATAGACAGTCTGTCGATTGGGTTGAGTACATCGGGATATTCTCAATAGAAAAAAGGTACTACTCAACCCAACCTACATTACATCAAATAAACCAGCAAAAATTATGCTTTAATGCCTGCACTCAAGGGAAAACCCAATTTTTCTCTTTGCTCTAAATAAGTTTGTGCCACCCGTCGTGCTAAATTACGAATCCTGCCAATATAACGCGTGCGTTCGGTAACAGCAATAACGCCTCTAGCATCAAGTAAATTAAAGGAATGAGAACATTTTAGCACATAATCTAAACTGGGTAAAACTAACCCTTTTTTAATAAGTTGTTCGGCTTCTTCTTCATATAAACCAAACAATTTAAACAACAATTCTGGATTAGATGCCTCAAAATTATAGGTACAATGTTCTATCTCTCCCTGAAGATGAACATCACCATAATGAATGCCATCTGTCCAGTTAATTTTAGTAATTGCATCGACTTCTTGTAGATACATGGCTAATCTTTCTAAGCCATAAGTAATCTCAATAGAAACGGGACGACAATCAATACTTCCACATTGTTGAAAGTAGGTAAATTGAGTAATTTCCATCCCATCTAACCAGACTTCCCAACCGACTCCCCAGGCTCCTAATGTTGGAGATTCCCAGTTATCTTCGACAAAGCGAATATCATGATCATCGGGGTTAATTCCTAATGCTCTCAAGGAGTCAAGATAGAGCTCTTGAATATTATTGGGAGAGGGTTTAATCAGGACTTGATATTGATAGTAATGTTGAAAACGATTGGGATTTTCTCCATAACGGCCATCGGTGGGGCGGCGACAGGGTTCTACATAGGCAACGGCCCAAGGCTCCGGTCCGATCGCTCTTAAGAATGTATGGGGGTTCATGGTTCCCGCGCCTTTCTCAATATCATAAGGTTGAGCGATCAGACAACCGCGATCGCTCCAGAATTGATGTAAAGTGATTATAAGAGATTGAAAGTTCACTGGTTTCTCAAGTATGAAAAAGTTTCGCTATTCATTTAAGCATGATTAGTGCTTAATGATCAAATTAATTCTATAAAGTTAACGCTCGGAATGAAAATTCATTACACGATTCGCTAACCAAAGATAGCCTAACACTCCTAGCAATTCCGCCGCGATCGTATGAATAATTGCTAAGAGAGAAATAATATCAAGAGATGTTATCACCTGAAGAGGTACTAAAGCATTAGATTGAATTGAAACCCCCCGGGCGGGTATTACCATCACTTTTACCATCAAAACCCAGATGTAAATAAGACTAGAAATAACTAAACAAACCATTCCTCCTAAATTAACAATTAAACCTGTTTTTAAGTCTTGAATTACTTCCCGTCGAGGGGGCCGTCGTTGTGTATCTCGTAATTTTGGCGGCAGTTTTTTGATCCGTGTCCACCAAAAAATCGAAAATCCTAACCCAATTAAGGAAAGAAAACCTAACCCCCAACCTACGCCGAAATTTACCGCGGATTGATAAGGATTGATTTTCTGGTTTATTAGCAGGATCACGAAAGAGATACTCGGAATAATTCCTAAAATTAGTTGTGAGACAAAGCAAATTCTACTAACGAAGTTTACCTCACGGGCGAGAAATTCGATACTGGGGATGGGGGAATCAAAGTCGAAGTCTTGCATTTTATTTAACCTGTTTCATGCTTTGGTCAAATTATATCGTACAATAGCTCAGAGCGCGATGTGCGTCTTCGGGTATTTAATAAAGTAGTGCAGGCTTCCAGCCTGCTCACAAGCTCAGGGGCGAAATGACAAACTAAATACTCAAGTTATTTAATTTCCATTCCTTATCCTTACAATAAATTAATGCTCTCTCAATTAAAAAAAACACAGACTCCTTGACAAATGTGACTAGCCTATGATAAAATAATTTAGTTTATTTTACCAATTTACCAAAAATCCTAAAATGATAAAAAATATTGAAATTCATAATTTCAGGTGTTTTGAGAACACCAAAATAGCTGATTTTGATAAAATCAATTTAATTGGCGGTAAAAATAATGCGGGAAAAACGGCATTACTGGAAGCATTACTATTAAATGATTCGCCACAAGCTGAAAGTGCGGTAACACTCCAAACCATTAGACGTGAATCTACAGAAATTTTAAAATCTATACCGAGTAGAGCCTGGGATAATTTATTTTTCAACCAAAATAAAAACCAGAAAATTGAACTAATTAGTGAAAATAATGCGGGTGCAAAAAAGTATATTGAGATATCTGTAGAGCAGTCTATAAGCAAAGATTTTTTTGATGAAGATGATGAAGAATCCACAAAAATACTTGATTTTTTCTCGAAAAATCAAACAATTGTATCGACTTTAAATTTCGGAGTAAAAGATGATGAAAATAAAGAATTTTTTAGATCATCTGTGATCGCGAGTTCAAGAGGATTGATAGCTCATGGGGTTCCTGATCCAACTGATACAGCCATTATTCCATCTTTTTTGAGAATCTCTAATGAAGATTTAAAAAATGCCTATGACAAAGCACGTTTAGATTATAAAGATGGAGAAATCTTGAAAGCATTTCAAATTTTAGATCCTTCGATTCAAGGTGTTGATGGTTTATTTGATACATTGTATTTAACAAGAGAAAATCAAGGTCGTTTACCTTTATCTTTATTTGGTGATGCTATTAATAGAATTGCTGACATTATTTTAAAGTTGATCAATAA
>JBEDKD010000396.1:0-7713 GCA_041172365.1 Cyanobacteriota bacterium
CGTACTTGAGGTAGCCTGTGCGTAGCACAAACGTCTCGAATCGGCGGGATCGGGCTAGGGATCTCTGCGCTCCCACTACCAATTTACAACCTTGAGATGCTCCCCTTTGTGTCTCTGTGCCTTTGTGTTTCATTCTTTCATCATTCTTCCCTCTCCTCCCTCTCTTCCCTCTCCTCCCCCTCTTCCTTCTTCCTTCTTCCTTCTTCCTTCTTCCTTAATCCCCTTTTTCTTTCTTTTTTCTAGTTGCTTTTCTTTTCTTAATGTGTTTCTTTTTGGGTCGTTTTTTCTTCTTCATTTTTGCGGAATTTTCTCGTTTTTCTGCCAGTTTTTTGCCATAATATTCATCCTTAGCTAAATTCATAGATAAATAAATATGTTCTCGCCTATTCCCAAAGCCTTTACGAGTAAAAAAATTAACGGCTCTTGTGTTTTCGGGATCGGTATCTAAATATAAAAATCTCACGCCATCTTTAATCATTACTTCGACTAATTTATCGACTAATTTACTGGCGACTCCTCGACGTTGCGACTCATTACTCACTCCTAACCACACAATATAACCATAGGTCCAAGAGGCTTTACTGGTAATATTTCCTAAGATAAAGCCGGCAATTTGCTGGTTGATTTCCGCCACTAGACAATATTTGGAGTCTGTATGAAATAGTGCGACAACTTCCCATTCATCCCAGTTGCGATAAAGATAGGGGTATAAGTCACTGGTGAAAAGTTTTTCTCCTAAATGATAAACGGGTGCAAGATCATCTATTTCCATTTCCCTAATTATCAGGGGATAGTTAGGGGATAAATTTCCCTCTATTTGATTAGAGTTTGTCATAAGTTAAAAAAGATAATTGTTTTTGATATAGCAGAAGGAAGAGGGGAGAAGGAAGAAGGAAGAGGGAAGAAGGAAGAAGCAAGAAGGAAGAAGCAAGAAGGAAGAAGGAATATATAAGAAAATCAAGGGTTTGTGCAATTAAAAACGTCAATACCTCAAGCCCGTAGTGCTAATAACGCTGACGCAGAAAGCGGGTTTCTTTAATAAAAATATTGATTTTAGCCATGAGTCTAAAATCAGAAACCGGGTTTGGAGGTTGAGGGATCTTCCCTTGATTTGATGTTGATTTTCACTCACGATCGCGCCTTCCCTTCTTTCCCCGCCTTCCCTTCTTTTCCCCTTTTCCCCCTTAACTCTTAACCCATCGCGGATCGGGAAATTGGGCTGATGGTATGATAACGGCTAGGGGCGCCCGTTGTAAACTTGCGGCTCGAACTGTAAGAAATCAGGATTTTTCGGGTAAACTAGAATTAGGAAAGTTTGAATGAGATAATGCGTTGTCTATGCTAAAATTTGTCCTTGTAGCTCTAGTGACTTTAGAAGTCGTGTTACTGACTACTTTGGCCTTAGCCCCTGCCAATGCGACGAGCGGTAACACGGAATTTTATACTTGGAATTTTGCTAATCTTGGCAGTTCCCAATTAGTTTGTAAAAGGGTGGAAATGCTCAAGCGCGATCGCGAGATGCCTCCGGGTGTGAAAAGTGATCCTGTTAATATAGATTCTATCATTGTTGACGATCGTTTTTGTGCTAATTTAGCCAAACCGATTTTGTCTAATAATTGATTTCCAGGGAACGTGATTTGTAGGTTGGGTTCAGTGTTTAAATATTTCTAAGAAACCCGTCAGGGACTTAAGTCCCTGTCTCATAGCTGAAGTCGTCTGAAGACGACTGAAAAAGTCATTGCTCGCGCTTCCTAATCCTGTGAGGGACGTGAAAAGATAAGGTTAATAACCTTTCTGGAAATGCGATACAGTCCTCTTCAGAGGAATTGAGCTTTGAGACAGGGGTTTCAACCCCTGTCGGACTTTATTAAATTTTCATTGATAAGGGTTAGGGGGAATCAAATCCCAGGAATATCAGAAATCTACCCCTACCCATAATTTTCTCGCGAATTATAGTGCTACGGTTTACAGGTATTGACATTCTTAATTGCACCAACCCTTGATTTTATTGCTTCTTCTTCCTTCTTCCTTCTGCTATAACTGTCAAACTAACCCCACTTTTTTCAAAGCAACTTCCGCGGCTTTTTTTTCAGCATCTTGTTTACGACGGCCTCTTCCCACTCCATACATTTTACCATTGACATAAACTTCCGCGGTAAATTCCTTGGCATGATCGGGACCATCTTGATCAATAATTGCATATTCAGGATTTTTGCCAAAATTGGCGAGAGCCCATTGTTGAAATCTATTTTTGGAATCGACAAGATTTTGGGGATCTGTATCAGAAGTAGGAAATACTATACTATCCGCAACGGGGGTAAAAAGTTTTCTCACAAAAGCCCTAACAGGTGTAATTGTAGAATCAAGATAATAGGCTCCGATAATGGCTTCTAAGGTATCGCTCAATAATGAAGGGTTTTCACGTCCCCGATCTTTTTCCGCTCCTTTACCTAGTCGCATTTTTTCTCCTATTCCTAGCGCGATCGCAAATTTAGCTAATTGTTTTTCATTCACTAATTCCGAACGTAAACGAGTTAATTGTGCCTCACTCATATCTTCATAACGTCGATAAAGTAGTTCTCCTACTAAATAGCCTAAAACCGCGTCTCCTAAAAATTCTAAACGCTCATTATTATCCTTTTCTTGGGGGTGTTCGTTGATATAAGAGCGGTGGGTAAGAGCTTGAATGAATAAGGATTCGTCTTTAAATTCTGGTAGTTTTATCATAGTTTTATGCAATTATTTTTGACATGAGGAAACCCGGCTATTTTTTGATGAAAAACCGGGTTTATGGGATTTTCGGTGAGTCAAGTTTTTCCGATTGATAAGGATTTTATGGTGATGACTTCACTAAAAATAATTCCGGCAAGTCACCATTGAGTCTCATTCCTATTATACCATCTTTCTGCGCCGCCTTAATAAATTTGGTGAAGCTAGAAAATGGTTGGGCATCGGGTGTCAAAACTGATGAGTATTTTTGATAATTGGGAAATTTGGGATTATTTCGCATCAGGTTACTAATACGCGAGATAATGGCGGGTTTTCCTTTATTTAAGGCTGTCTCGATGGATTCTATTAAACACACGATCGCGTCGGAATAACTAATGGTATTAGGAGCAATTTGCTCAGATACCTCGAATAACTCAGGTAATTGATCAACTCCGTAAAATTCATCCGCGAGTTTCTGTAATTTTTTACTCACCTTATGACGAGATTGGGCAAAAATTATGACGGGTATTCCTTCAGCTTTGTATTGTCGTACTAAGGGCGCAAAATCTCCATCACCCGTAACGAGAATTAAGAGAGAAGAAGGAGCGCGATCGAGTTGTTTCTTACCATCGTTGATAAGTTTCTCATCCACACTATTTTTCTTAGTGATAGAAACATCAATACAGTCATACCCTAGTTCGTGTAAACGCTGTTCAAAATCGAGATTTTCCTTTCGCCAATAAGCATAAGCCTTTAGAGCGACTAACTCTCCACGAGACTCGGCAAAAATTTTCAAATATTGTGCCAGATAGGGATTGATATGGACATTTTGACAATCCCAATAAACGGAAACAGACGGTTTTTGATTGTTAGGCATCAATTTCATACTTTTTCAAGGGAATAAGTTGAACTCGACAGCCTTAATACATCACGTTTATAGCTTCAAAAAAGTATCATCGTGTAGGGGTAAAAAAACTTCCCCTACCAAAGAAATACTAAGCGGTTAAGCATATAGTATCATCCTTTTTATTTAGCTCGGGGATACGCGATTTAGCTTAATATCTCGGTGATTGGTTAGCGTCTCAGGGATAGGATTGATAGAAAAATTCTACCGCTGAGACGACTTTAACCACATAACCAGTCAATTTAAGTCATGTATTTTGGTTGTCTTTTTCTAGCTTAACACCTAACAAACCCGATGTCAAGAGAGAGTGATATTATTTTTTCTTATACATGAGGGGGCAGCAAAGCGTGATGTGCGCGTGCTTGAGAAACCCGATGACTTGAGAAACCGGGTTTCTGCGTAATGGCTGTTTGGTACAAAAGTTACCCAGAAGAAACCCGGTTTCTATGAAACGAAGAAACCTGATTTCTCCCTAATTCCTATTTTGTGCAACAATAACTCATTAGAACACCCCATTGTACAAATATGTTCAAAAAGGAACCGCCCAATGAATAGTAAAGAATTAGCCCAATATATCGAAGCCACAGATGGAATCTCTAAACCTTGGCTATTGGTTCAACTTCGCGTCAAAAAACTACAAGAAAGACGTTCCGAAATTTCCCACAACGAATATATGAGCCAACTCGCGGACATTTCTCAAGACTTAATGAAGTTAGGGGAATGGTGGAAAGGACGCGAAGAAGAGTTTTTTTGAGAAGACGAACCCAGGCAAAATAATATAGCAACCTTCCGTGATGCCGCAAAATAAATAACTGGATGATAGATCGATCACCATCTACGGTATTATTTATTTAATGAACACGCGATCGCGGTTAGACAATTTCTTACCCTGAATCTTTCCGTAACAAATGTCAATCTACTCTTAACCATTTAGTCGGTCATTTTTGCCATGACGAAAACAAAAAAAACATCCCTCAAAGCCCAATCAGAAATTAATCTCAAAGAGCCTCAATATTACATTAACCGTGAACTAAGTTGGTTAGAATTTAATCACCGTGTTTTGCATGAAGCCCTAGACTCTCGCACACCTCTGCTGGAAAGACTGAAATTTTTATCAATCTTTTCATCGAATTTAGATGAATATTTTATGGTGCGAGTCGCAGCATTAAAACAACAAGTTGAAGCCCAAGTTACCAAGTTAACCCCCGATGGCCGCACCCCCCAAGAACAACTCAATTTAATTCATCAACGCCTCGGTCCAATGGTAGCCGCCCAACATACTTATTTTGAGCATACCATTCGCCCTAAATTAGCATCTAATGGCATATATATTCTTGATTATATTGACCTTAATCAAGAACAAAGGAACTTCTTACACCGTTATTTTGAAGAGCAAGTTTTTCCCGTTTTAACACCTTTAGCCGTTGATCCAAGTCACCCTTTTCCCTATCTTTCTAATCTCAGTTTAAATTTAGCAGTAGTAATGAAAGAACCCGACAGTGGAGAAGAATTATTTGCCCGAGTCAAAGTCCCAGAAGTTTTACCACGTTTCCTATCATTACCGAAGGATTTACAAGCGGAACAAAGGGGCAAATCTGCCCTCTGGACAGGAGTTCCCTTAGAACAAGTTATTGCCCATAATTTAGAGTATCTATTTCCGGGGATGGATATTCTTGAATATCATCCTTTTCGCATTACTCGGAATGCCGATTTAGCCGTAGAAGAAGACGAAGCAGAAGATTTATTACAAGCCATTGAACAGGAATTGCGTAAGCGTCGTTTTGGGGCCGTAGTACGTTTAGAAGTTCTTTCCTCTATCCCCAATGCTTTACGAGAAATGTTAATGGATGAATTAGATTTAGTGGAAAAAGATGTTTATCCCGTAGAAGGATTAATTGGTTTAAAAGATTTAATGTCTTTTATGGAATTACCTTTACCAGAATTAAAAGATCCGGTTTGGAGTCCCGTTATACCGCCTCGTTTACGTTGGAATAATGATCCGAAAAACAATGAAAATGAGGAAAAAATGGATGTTTTTGCCGTGATTCGTCAACGGGATTTATTACTTCATCATCCTTATTACTCTTTTAGTGCATCGGTGCAAGAATTTATCATGCAGGCGGCCGAAGATCCTAATGTTTTAGCGATTAAGATGACTCTTTATCGCACTTCAGGAGATTCTCCCATTGTTAATGCTTTAATTCAAGCTGCTGAAAATGGAAAACAAGTCGCGGCTTTAGTGGAATTAAAAGCCCGTTTTGATGAGGAAAATAATATTAATTGGGCGAAAAAGTTAGAACAGGTGGGTGTTCATGTTGTCTATGGTTTAGTCGGTTTAAAAACCCATACTAAAATTGTGATGGTGGTGCGTCGGGAAGACAATCGGATTCGTCGTTATGTACATATTGGTACGGGGAATTATAATCCCAAAACCGCTCGGATTTATACGGATTTGGGATTATTAAGTTGTCGGGAAGAATTGGGGTCTGATTTAACGGATTTATTTAATTATTTAACGGGTTATTCTCGCCAACATTCTTATCGTAAATTGTTGGTAGCCCCTGTGAATATGCGCGATCGTTTTTTATCATTAATTCGTCGGGAAACTGAACATTGTCGCAATGGTAAAACAGGGCGTATTGTTGCCAAAATGAACGCGTTAGTTGACCCCAAAATTATTGCCACATTATATGAAGCATCGCAAGGGGGTGTAAAAATAGATTTAATTATACGCGGGATGTGTTGTTTACGGCCAGGAATTGTCGGGATAAGTGACAATATTAAGGTGATGAGTATTGTGGGTCGCTATTTGGAACACTCTCGGATTTTCTATTTTTATAATGGCGGAGAAGAGGAGGTTTTTATTGGCTCTGCGGACTGGATGCAACGGAATTTAAACCGTCGTGTAGAAGCGGTAACTCCTATCGAAGATCCTGATTTGTCGAAGGATTTACAAGAGATTTTGGGGATTATGTTATCGGATAATCGTCAAGCTTGGGATTTGAAATCTGATGGCCAATATATTCAACGTCGTCCTGATTCTAATTGTCCTGAAATGAGTTCTCAACAAATTTTGATGGATATGGCTGCACGTCAACAATGAAGGAAGAAGGAAGAAGGAAGAAGGAAGAAGGAAGAAGGAAGAAGGAAGAAGTGAAGAAGGAAGAAGGAAGAAGGAAGAAGTGAAGAAGGAAGAGGGTTAACAATTAACAATTGATAACTAATAATTATCAATTGTTAATTATTAATTACCCTATCACCTATCCCCCATCACCTATCACCTATCCCCTATCACCTATCCCCAATCCCCTATCACCCATCCCTAATTATCCTTATTTTCTGGGAAAGTGTCGTTAAATTCGGCAATCAAATCATCAATTTCCTCGATCGCCTGATTAACATCAATGCGGAGAGTCCCTAAGTCGGTTCGTTGTAATAACCGCACCAGGGACTCGCGTTTTTTCTCAATCAGGCCTACCCGTTCCTTAATTGTATTCGTATCCATTATGTGTAAGTCCTCGGTGATTTTTCACTTTAAAGTATTGTCAATTTGACATCCTCCCCGCCGTGAACGGACGGGGATTCCATCTATTTAAGCAGATCAAAAATTGACAACTGCTTAAATTCTGGTTGGGTTGACGCTTCACTGGGAATTGCTACTTTTTTAGGAGTAGTCTTACGCTCCCTCTGACATCCGTTTTGAGTCTCGGATTGCCCACCCGCGACTAATATATTTACTGCGGCATTTATATCTCTATCGTGGATTTCTCCACAATTAAGACAAGTCCACTCTCTTACAGAAAGTTCCTTTTTACCACCATTAAAACCACAACAAGAGCATTTCTGGCTTGTGGCTTCCCATCTATTGATGACTCTAAAATCACGCCCGTACATTACCGACTTAGCCTCTAACATAGTTCGAAAACTACGCCAGCCTAAATCAGAAATATCAAG
Source organism: Cyanobacteriota bacterium (assembly GCA_041172365.1). Lineage (GTDB taxonomy): Bacteria > Cyanobacteriota > Cyanobacteriia > Cyanobacteriales > Microcoleaceae > JBEDKD01. Next base: position 7,568 of record JBEDKD010000396.1, read on the forward strand.
GGACAATTTTCGATTTTTCATCATGCCTGAAACATTCAAATCTTCTAAAACTATTGTTTGGTTTTCACGAATAATTCTAGTAGACAACTTATGCAGAAAATCGGTTCTGGTGTCTGCTATTTTAGCATGACACCGAGCTAATTTCT
>JBEDKD010000397.1:0-17054 GCA_041172365.1 Cyanobacteriota bacterium
GTCCTAACCGTCTTGGCGGGTGCTATATATAAAGCCTGCTTTAGCCCGATCGCGATAGGGCCCTCATCGCTCCATCCCCGTCAGAGCCCAAAAAGCTTAACAAAAATTTATTTGACAAAAGAGACACTTATAGTCGATAATCAAGGATCGTGTCAAGTCAGGTGTACAAGCCCGGAAAGTCTTAAAGAGAAGGAGCAATTGCACCGTCTCCAAAGACAAAACCCAACCGGACGCGTAAAACCTCTCCCAAGTTGTCAACTTTTGTACTTATCGAGAAATACCCTTGGCTAACGTAGTTGTGATTGGTGCCCAGTGGGGCGATGAAGGAAAAGGAAAAATTACCGATTTACTCAGTAAATCCGCAGATGTCGTGGTTCGTTACCAGGGCGGTGTCAATGCAGGCCACACCGTCGTCGTTAATGACCAAATTTTTAAATTACACCTGATTCCTTCTGGTATTCTCTATCCCGATAAAGAATGTATTATCGGCGCGGGTACCGTCATTGACCCCAAGATATTAATTGAAGAACTTGATCAACTAAAGGCGCTGAATATCTCAACGTCTAAGTTGATGGTATCTCAGACCGCCCATATTACCATGCCTTACCATCGCCTCATTGATCAAGCTTCAGAGGAAAAACGAGGTAATCATAAAATTGGTACAACGGGACGAGGCATTGGTCCTACCTACGCGGATAAGTCCGAACGCACGGGTATTCGTGTTTTGGATCTGATGGATACGGAAGGGTTACGCAAACAATTAACCTGGACGATTAATTATAAGAATACCCTTCTGGAAAAGCTTTATGATTTGCCGCCCCTTGATCCTGAAGTTGTCATCGAAGAGTATTTAGGTTACGCGCAACGATTACGGCCTCATGTTGTAGATAGTTCACTGAAGATTTATCAGGCTTACCAACAACGTCGTAATATTTTATTTGAAGGTGCCCAAGGGACTCTTTTAGATTTAGATCATGGCACTTATCCCTATGTGACTTCTTCTAATCCCGTCGCGGGGGGAGCCTGTGTGGGCGCGGGTGTTGGCCCAACGATGATCGATCGCGTAATTGGGGTTGCGAAGGCCTATACAACTCGCGTAGGAGAGGGGCCATTTCCGACGGAAATGGTCGAGGGTATTGGACAAGTGTTGTGCGATCGCGGGGCAGAATTTGGTACAACGACGGGGAGAAAACGTCGTTGTGGTTGGTTTGACGCGGTGATCGGCCGTTATGCTGTCAGAATTAATGGTTTAGATTGTCTAGCCATTACAAAATTAGATGTCTTAGATGGCTTAGACGAAATTAAAGTTTGTGTCGCGTATGAAGTAGATGGGGAGAGATGCGAAGATTTCCCTAATAGTTCCCGTGTCTTTGCACGATGTCAACCGATTTATAAGACAGTACCGGGTTGGAAAGATTCAACGGAAAACTGTCGCACTTTAGAAGATTTACCCAAAGAAGCCTTAAATTATCTCAAGTTTTTGGCGGAGTTAATGGAAGTGCCGATCGCGATCGTTTCCATAGGAGCAAGTCGCGATCAAACCATCATCGTAGAAGATCCCATTCATGGGCCAAAACGCGCTTTATTATATCCAGATGGAACATCCATTTCTACCAAAGTTTAAGAAAAAGTTTGTCATAACCCCAAGAGGCGACAAGAAACTTTTTTCTGAGGTGGAATGCGGGCGCGATCGAGATGTCAAGCCTTTGATACAATGTTAAAGCTATAAGTTGAAATAAAGAATATGGAACTCACAGTCGAATGTCAAAAGCGCCCTGAAGGGAGCAAACCCAACGCACTACGCCGCTCAGGATTAATTCCCGCGGTACTCTATGGCCATAATGGGGCGGAGTCTTTATCTCTCACCATCAACGCGAAAAGCGCAGAAACACTCCTCAAAAGTCACGCGCTCAACAGCATCCTGATTCAACTTAACATTCCCGATCTATCTTGGAGCGGCAAAACCCTCTTAAGAGAAGTTCAACGTCATCCTTGGAAGGGAAATACCTATCACCTGAGCTTTTTCGCAGTAGGCTCACATGGTTTCATCGACGTGGAAGTTCCCTTACATTTTGTAGGAGAGGCGGTGGGCGTTAAAATGGAAGGCGGCATCCTTGACACCGTACTTAACCAATTAAAAATTAGTTGTCCTCCCGACAGTATCCCTGAATTCATTAATGTTGATGTCTCTGGATTACATTTAGGGCAAGCATTACATATTAATGAGCTAAACTTACCCTCCGGTGTCACAGCCAGTGGCGAAGCCAATCAAGTTGTCGTCTCGATTTTATCACCTCAAGGTGGTAGCGAAGGTTCCGAGGAAGGTTAAAAATTTAAGTAGATGGGGTTGATGGGAAAATTGCCTTGTGAGGGTACAGAAGACATCTCCCACAACTCTATTGTGGCGCAGGCATCTTGCCTGCGATTGACGGTACTAGATGGGGTTGATGGGAAAATTGCCTTGTGAGGGTACAGAAGACATCTCCCACAACTCTATTGTGGCGCAGGCATCTTGCCTGCGATTGACATGATTTTCGGGATATGTATAGAACATTTCTGCGTCGGCTGGGGCATAAATTGACCGATATACAATCCTACGCATTATTACTTCTAGTCACTATCGCATTTTTTATGGAATAGGTCTTCTCATAACTAGAGAAGACCTATTTTTTTGTCAAAGGGGTCCTAGATGCTTATCCCGTAACAGTTTTCAGCCTATTTTCCCCCCCATCAAACATGGCAGTTACATCGCGGTGGTAGTTGTCCAGAGAGGGAGACTTTGCCCCCCAGAATTTCCCGTGACGGAAAAAAAATCGCCTCTAACTCAAAAAAATCAGAAAAGGGGTTGGTTAAGCGTCTTTAAGATAAGGAAAGACCAACAAGGATTAGACAACGCCAAAAAGCTATGACATCAATTCCAGAAACAGCCGAAGGGAAAAGATTAGCAGAAGATCGCGAAAAGACAAAATATTGGAAGCGCTGGGGCTCCTATTTGAGCGATCGCCAGTGGGGGACGGTGCGGGAGGATTACAGCACCGATGGTTCCGCTTGGGACTATTTTACCCACGATCAAGCTCGTTCTCGCACCTATCGTTGGGGTGAGGATGGCATAGCTGGGATTTCGGATAATCACCAGCATATTTGTTTCGGGCTCGCGCTGTGGAATAAAAAAGATCCCATCATCAAAGAAAGACTATTTGGCGTGACAGGTAGCGAAGGCAATCACGGGGAAGATGTCAAAGAATATTACTTTTATACAGACAATACACCCACTCACTCTTACATGAGTTGTCTGTATAAATACCCGCAAAACGAGTTCCCCTATGGATGGTTAGTTAACGAGAATAAACACCGGAAATCGACCAATCCAAGCGCGCCAGAATTCGAGCTAATTGATACTGGGATTTTTAATGACAATCGCTACTTTGATGTTTCAGTAGAGTACGCGAAAAATTCCCCAGAAGACATTCTGATCAAAATTTCTGTCAGTAATCGGGGCACAGAAAGCGCGACACTAAGTCTGTTACCGACGATTTGGTTCCGCAATACTTGGTCTTGGGGTTCTCCCGATGAGAAAAAAGAAGATAGATCATTAAGGACCGTTAAATCGGAACCGAACTTAAGCGTAATAGAAGTTTTGTGTAACGATGGAAAATTAGGAAAAAGATGGCTCTATTGCGAAGCACCGAAAGAACTGCTCTACACAGAGAATGAAACGAATAAAGAAAGATTTGGCTGGGGGCAAAATTCCTCCTATGTCAAAGATGGAATCAACGATTATATTGTACATGGTAACGAAAAGAGTGTAAATCCCAATCAAGAAGGAACAAAAGCCTCCGCGCATTACGATTTAACCGTGGCGGCTGGGGAAACAAAAGTTGTGCGTCTGCGCCTGAGTAATCTAGGCAATTTAGATGCTCCATTCGGGACAGAATTTGATAATACCTTCCGCCAGCGAAAGCAGGAAGCCGATGAATTTTATCATGCCGTTTGTCCCCATCCGATTTCCGATGATATGCGTTCCGTGCAGCGACAAGCCTTCGCGGGTATGTTGTGGAGCAAGCAATTTTATCTGTATGTAGTATCGGACTGGGTTAATGGAGATCCCAATCAACCGCCACCAGCAGAAAAGCGTAAAGGGGGCAGAAACCACCAGTGGACTCATTTATTTAATGAGGATATTATCTCGATGCCCGATAAATGGGAATATCCTTGGTTTGCCGCGTGGGATTTGGCTTTTCATACAATACCTTTTGCCCTGATAGATCCTGACTTTGCCAAGAAGCAATTATATCTATTCACACTGGAATGGTATATGCACCCTAACGGTCAAATGGCCGCGTATGAGTGGAATTTTGGTGATGTAAATCCACCCGTTCATGCTTGGGCAGCATGGCGCGTTTACAAAATAGAAGAAAAGATGTATGGTCAATCCGATGCAAATTTTCTGGAAGTGGTTTTCCAAAAGTTATGTCTTTACTTCACTTGGTGGGTAAACCGTAAGGATTCTTCCGGTAAAAATATCTTCCAAGGTGGATTTTTAGGGCTAGATAACATCGGCGCGATCGACCGGAGTAACATTGATATCGCGGGGGTAAGCATAGAGCAGTCAGATGGTACTAGCTGGATGGCAATGTTCTGTCTGAACATGATGAAAATTGCCACCGAACTAGCCAAGAAAGATAAGGAATTGGCGAATATCTCGGAAAGACTGTGCCAAGCCTATGAAGCACTGGCTCTCGATAAAAAAGATGAAGAATTGCTGAAGACTTATTACAAACTGATGAAAAATTCAGGAGAAACCAATTATGAAGATATGACATCTAAGTTTTTTCAGCATTTCCTCTTGATCGCAAATGCCATGAACAAAGTTGGCGGAGATGTTGATATATGGAACAAGTATGAAGGATTTTACTGTGATATATTGAAGGCTCCTCCGGGTACGGCATTTGATGACAATAGTTTAGGTGATAGTCGCAGTGATGCCGGTGATACGATATCAATGGAAGTGATATCAATGGTGGGGCTAATCCCACTGTTTGCGGTAGAAACAGTAGAACAAGAATTTCTGGATAAATATTTATCTGGCGATTTCCAAGGCCGCATGAATTGGTTTTTGAATAGTCACAAAGAGCTTACAGAGCACGACAATATTGACATTGTTCGCGGAAAGGGAACAGGGTTGTATTTGTCACTGGTGAATAAAGATCGGCTAGTCAAAATCTTGGAAAAAATGTTAAGTTCCGAAGAATTTCTGAGCGATTACGGTATTCGAGCTTTGTCAAAACGCCACAAGGAAGACCCTTATGTATTGACCCTCGGAGGTAAGCAACATTATGTGGAATATGAACCGGCCGAATCCAAATACCCCTTGTTTGGAGGAAATTCAAATTGGCGTGGTCCGATTTGGATGCCCGTGAATTTTCTGATTATTGAATCGCTCCAGAAGTTTTATCATTTCTGGGGAGATGAAGTAAAAGTAAAGTGCCCCAATGCCAAGGGGGAAATCAAAGAGATGAACCTCTGGGAAGTATCAATGGAGTTATCTCACCGGGTAATAAATATCTTTCTCAAACAACCGGCGCCCAATCCTTCTCAGCCCTCGGCCACGAACGATTGGCGACCGGTTTATGGCGGTGCAGAGAAATTTCAAAACGACCCCTATTGGCGTGATTTGATTCTTTTCTACGAGTATTTTCATGGAGATATTGGTGCTGGCATTGGTGCGAGCCATCAAACCGGTTGGACTGGTGTCGTGGCCAAACTAATTCAGCAGTGGGGAGAATACCCGGCCCAAAATAAGGGACCAAGCCTGAAATAGCTGGGAATTGCTCAAATCATCATCGCCCTCATCTCACAACTAACCACCAAAAGGAGTAACTAAATGAGTCCAAATCAGAAAATTAATGCCTCTTTTGTCAATTCCGACACTGTATCTAAAACGGTTTATGATGTTGTCATCGTAGGATCGGGAGTCGCCGGAGCCATTGTTGCCAAAGAATTGAGTCAACAAGGAAAAAAGGTTTTAATCATTGAGGCGACAGCACCAAAAGGTTTAACTCTGGAGAGTTTTCAAAGTTACGTCGATGCCTTCTACGGTTCGGTAGATAAAGACGATAACTCCCCCTATCCCAAAAACCCCAATGCTCTAAGCCCCACTCATTACAATGACTATTTTGTAGAGAAGGGTCCAATGCCCCTGGCAGGTTCCTATTCGCGGGTAATGGGTGGGACAACCCTGCACTGGGAAGGGAAAACCCCACGGATGGTACCGAACGATTTCAAGTTAAAGACTGAGTACGGACAAGGGCGTGACTGGCCGATTAAGTATGAGGAGATCATCCCCTACTACAACAAAGCAGAGTATGAGATGGGGGTTTCTGGGGACGTAGAAGACCAAAAAGCACAAGGCATCAAATTTATACCCGCAGACTATGTTTTTCCGATGGAAAAGATGCCGGCCTCTTTCTTGGATCAGAAAGTTATTGAGAAAGTTGAGGGGACTGAAGTTCAACTCTATGACAAGACTTATAAATTAGAATTCTCTTCTTTTCCTCAAGCTCGCAATGGCGTACCTAATCCTAAGTACGATGCTGGTAACCTCTTTGTTCCCGACGGAGTTACCGGTCTCAATCCTGTTCAGTATGGGGAACGTTGCCAAGGAAACAGCAATTGTGTTCCCATCTGTCCCGTGCAAGCCAAATATGATGCTCGCCGAAGTTTGACTAAAGCCTTGCAAACTGGTCATGTTCATATCATCTCCCAGGCCGTAGCTTGTCGGATAGAATTCGAGCCGCAAAAAGGTCGAGTCACTGCCATTCACTATAAGCGTTATGAAGACCCCCACTCTCCTAAACACACCCTCGAAACAGCCAAGGGGGAATTATTTGTCTTAGCCAGTGGCGCGATCGAAAACGCGAAGCTGATGTTGGCTTCTGATTTGCCTAACAAAAGCACAATGATAGGGCGGAATTTAATGGATCACCCTTTCACCTTAGCTTGGGCTTTGATGCCGGAAGTAACTGGCACTATGCGAGGTCCCCTGGTGACATCAGGAATCGGCACATTTCGTGACGGAAAATTCCGTAAGAAACAATCCGCCTTCGCGGTAGATATTCACAATGATGGTTGGGGATGGGCAACGGGATCGCCCTCCACTAATGAAGTGATCGATGCAGTTGACAAGAAAAATAAATATGGCGCAGAACTGCGCCAGACATTAATTAGTCGGATATCCCGACAACTGCTGCTGGCTTTCATGTGCGAATTACCGCCCGAACCCAGTAACCGAGTAACCATCGATCCCAAGTATAAGGATCAACTGGGGAATTATCGTCCTGTTATTAACTTCAACCTACCTGACTACACTATCAGAACCCTGGCCTACACCCGAAAACTTTCGCGTTTAATCTTCCAGCGTTTGGGAGCTGAGGATTATACCGAATACAGTCCTCAAGACGACGCGTATTTTGAGTTTGAGGGTGAAGGTTATTTCTACCGAGGAGGAAACCACTTTTCGGGAACCCATATCATGGGAACCTTAAGCAGCAACTCGGTTGTTAATGAAAATCTGCGTTGTTGGGACCATGAGAATCTCTACGCACTGGGTTCGGGAAGTATGCCATCGATCGGCAGTTCAAATACTACCTTAACAATTGCTGCGTTGAGTTTTAAGGCCGCCGAGCATATGCTGAAAAAATTAGCTACAAAGAATTAGCTAAAAGCCTAAACTTAAAGAGTTGTGAAACTCTTTAAGTTTATAACTACCGTCGTCCCCATTACACAATTGAGAATAGATAGGGCTCCAACTTATTATGACTACAGACGAAAGTTTAAAACTGATTACAACGGTTGAGAAATTGCATGTCTATCTGAAAACAGCCATGAAGATAGAACACGCAACTATTCCGCCTTACCTTACAGCCCTTTACTCCCTGAAACCAGGAAAAAATTTAGAGGCTTTTCATATTATCCGGCAGGTGGCTGTAGAAGAAATGCTACACCTGACTCTGGTAGCCAATGTTTTTAATGCCGTGGGAGGAAAGTGGGAAGAAGGGGTACTGACAGCCAAAGATTTTATTCCCAAATATCCGACATTTCTCCCCACTGGATCGACAGATTTTAAAGTAAGTTTAAGCAAGTTTTCTGAGAAGACAGTCGCGACTTTTCGGAAGATTGAACGCTCCAAAGAGGTTACTGAAGGGGAGGCATTAGTTGAGTCTCGCACCGAACAAGAATATTTGGCGAATGTTCTCGGCTACGATCGCACCAAGTCTTTCTTCAGCATTGGCTTATTTTATGCTGAGATCATTCGTGGTCTCTATGCGCTCCATAAACAGATGGGAGCGAGTCTGTTTTGTGGCGATCCGAAGCGACAAATCACCCCGGAATACTACTATAGTGGTGGCGGAGACATCATTCCAGTGACGGATATCAATTCAGCCATACGAGCCTTAAAAGTGATTCAGGAGCAGGGTGAGGGGTCAAGAATCGAAACGATTTATGACGCAGAACGAGAACTGGGCCATGACTTTCGTTTTCAGCAGTTAGAATTAGGTCAATACTATCAAGTCGATAAGGATGATCCTGAAAAATCTGATAAACCTCATCATCCTACGGGTGAAAAATTTACTGTAGATTGGAAGGCAGTTTATCCTATTAAGGAAAATGCCCACCTGATGGATTATCCTGATGGCACAGAATTGTATGAAGCAGCCAAAGAGTTCCAGGCTAAATACAGTGAGTTCCTCAAGGAGATTCAAGACTCTTTTAATGGAAAGCCCCAACTGTTGATTCCCGCGATCGGGGGTATGTTCCGTCTTAAGGAATTAGCTAGTGTTCTAATTCGTAATCCGATTCCGGGTAATAATGAGGGGCTTCATGGTGCTCCTATCTTCCGGCTAGACTAATCTAGTATCGCTCATCTGCTATTCTTGGGCTGATGAGCGATGACTTAGTTCTCTAAGACTGACAATCAACTTGCCGATCTAAAATTATTTATGGAGGTCAACAACTGATGGATACTCAAGCCAAGGATACTCAAGCCAATGAACTACTAGATCCTAAAGACGCAATGGAGTATTTTCTGGATTTATCAGTGGTTTTAACAGGTTTTTCTCGGTTTCATCTCCAGGGAACCGGACAAGCATCTCTTTACTTTCAAACCGTTGAAAAAGTGATTGGTAAAAAGTTGTTTTCGGAACTGCTAGAAGCTTTTCATGAAATTCATCTCAAAGACAAAAATACCCCCCAAAACCAAGCCATAAACTCCGAGGAAGAGTCTATCTTGACTAAAGGACTTCGTTTGGAAATTTTGGGTTCGGAAAAATTCGGACCGATCGCGCGCAATATCATCAAGCTTTGGTATCTGGCCACTTGGTTTAAACTGCCACAATATTGGCGAAATGATTTTGGAAACAAAGTAAATGATGAAACCTTTGTTCCCAGTCCAGAAGCCTATCCAGAAGGACTTGTCTGGCCGGCCGTTGGTGTTAGTCCACGAGGCGCGAAACCTTTTGGATATGCTAGTTGGAGCGAAAAGCCTTTAGTCAGCCTTAATCAAGACTAACACTAAACTTCTCAACAAAGACCCATTTTTGTTCCTGACACAATTGCCCAAAATTCCTAATTCTCAGATCGAATATGAAGATTAAATCTTGGTTTCGTGGACTTTCTACTCTTGCCTTATCTCTTATCATTAGCTTAACGCTTTTTAGTTTGCCGGCTCACGCGTTCGTTACTCCCGATTACCAGAAGTTGATGGAGACGAACACCTGTAATTTCTGCGATCTATCAGGTGCGAATCTATCGGGGAAAGATTTATATGGCAGCGCACTCAATGATGCCAATCTTTCCGGGGCTAATCTCTCCGGGGCCCTACTCAATGATGCCAAGCTTAACAGAGCTAATCTAACGGGAGCAAATCTATCGGGCGCGATCCTGATGGGGATCACTTTATCGAACGCGGATCTAACGGGGGCTGATCTTTCTCAGGCAGATTTATCTAATGCCCTGATGAGTAATGCAAACCTGTTAAACGCGAAGTTAAGCAGCGCGAATCTAACTGACGCGATTATCACGGATGCAAATTTGTCTAAGGCTTCGGCGGAAAATGCCAAATTAAGAGGATCACGTCTTAATCGTTCCAATTTATCGACGGCAAATTTTTCTAATAGCTTAATGAGAAATACCAGGTTGGTAGATGCCAAGCTTGATGGAGCTATTTTCTCTGGGGCTGATCTGTTTAATTCGGTTATGCCTGACGGGACTACTTATAACGGAAATATCATCCGGTTTGGGGCCAAACAGTAAGACCTGAATCCTTAGTAGTTCATGGAAATGATTAGCAATGAGTTCTATCTACATTTTGACTCATTGCTGATTGTAGGAAATACCTTTTTTTTTAACTCATCAAACATTAGGAATCACTAAGTCTATGGTTGCCAATAATGAGCGCAAGATGAACAAATCTGCGATTCTCCAGAACATTAGAGCTATTGGTCGTTTATCGGTATTGTTAGTTGTCTTTTTCCTTTTAGGGATAACTGGCTTCACGCTTCCGGCCACTGCTGCGACAAGTGGAAACAATTCGGTCTTGGTATCTCTGGTTTCCCCTTCATCTAAACCTGCGCTCTTAAACCCAACATTCGATCGCGCCAAGGTCCGGTTCGGCATTACGCCAACGGGTTGGAGTAATAGTGATGATCTGAGTATTGATCTCAATCCTCCTATCCCTTACGAGCAGATTTTAAGTGAAATAGCCTTATCTGGTTTCAAAGGTACGCAAAATGCACCTAAATATCCAAAAGGTAAGGAGTTGAAAAGAGAGTTAAAACTCCGTGGTTTGACCATTTCTGAACCTTGGGTGGGAACTGAGTTCACTCAAGGAAATGCGGAAAAAACTTTCAAAGAGTTCGACGAGCAAGTAGCATTCATGAAAGAGATGAATGGCACAAAAATAGTCGTTGCTGAATTAGGTGGTGCGGTTCATCAAGATAAGTCTAAAGACCCTTTGAAAGAAAGACCAAAGTTTACGGATGAGCAATGGTCTGCTTTAATTGCCGGACTCAACGAACTCGGTTCAAAGGCAAAAGAAAATGGTATGCAGTTGGTCTATCATCCCCATATTGGTACGGGAGTGGAAAACTTCGATGATATTGATCGGTTGATGACTGGTACTGATGAAGAAAATGTTAAGCTCCTGCTGGATACGGGTCATTTGTACTACGCAGATGTTAATCCTCTAGCCGTAACTAAAAAATATGCTAATCGGATCAAACACGTTCATCTGAAAAATATTCGTCAGTCAGTTTTAGATGAATCCAAAACAACTGGTCGGAGCTTTTTAGATTCCATCCGTGAAGGCATATTTACCGTTCCCGGAGATTGTGCTGGCGCAGTTCAATTTGAGCCAATTTTACAAGAGCTGGCTAAAGCTAATTATGAAGGATGGTTGATGGTAGAGGCTGAACAAGATCCTAACAACACTAATCCTTTGAAAGACGCGTTAACTGCTCGCACTTATCTACGCGAAGTGACTGGTTTGTAGTAAAAACAGAAACCCAGACCTACTTTGTTGAGGTCTGGGTAGTTCCTCTCGTAACAATTTACAGTTCCTCAACCGGAGTTTAGCTATGTCTTATAGCGATCAAGAAGATATCAGAAGGATGTTTGAAGAAGTCTATGCCCAAAATGTTCGCTCACGCGATCTAGAGGGTTATTCAGAGATGTACACAGAAGACGCGCTCTGGATGCCTCCCGATGGGACTGATCGGTGCGGGATTCCTGAGATTGTCGAAGGATTTGCACTGATGATATCACAACAGGAGATCGATCCCACCTTCACTGCCGAAGAAATCCGGGTATTTGACGATTTTGGTTATGTGATTGGTTATTCAATTGCTATCATTAGCCCCCTTGATGGCAGCCCATCGAGGCAAGTCAAATATAAGGCTTTATGGCTAATGAAGAAAGAGTATGGCAACTGGAAGATTGATCGGCAGATTTGGAATAAACAGCCTTTGTAAAGGGGGCATTTCAGAGAGAGAAGTTTATTGGCTGTTCCCCCATCATCTGAATCTTTTGTCTACTTTGATATATCATGTTTTAAAGAGATTAAATAAAATGGAAATGAGAGGCACTTTAATCGCATTATTCAGCATTATTTAGCAAAAAAATTGCTTTTAATGTTGCCTTAATTCCTGGTATTTTTTCACTCTTTAAATCAGATAAGGATGCCTAATACGAAAGGAGTAAAACCTAGTACAATGAACGATATTTACTTAAGTTTTTTCATGTTCACCACGAATCTCAGACCTGATGATTACTCTTGTCTGGAAGTGGTTATAGAACACATAAGACGACTAGAAGAATATGGCTACAGTGGCTTTGAATTTCCCATTCCTCCTCCAAAGGAACCTGAAGATTTCGACAAAGACTTAAGGGATTTCGACAAAGACTTAAGGGATTATGAAAATCTCCGCGATGAGATGGATTCACGGGGATTACGACATATAAAAATCGCGACTAATGTTGGGGCGACTCCAAGATTTGATCCCACTTCTTATGATTATCAACAACAAGAAGAAGCTTTAGAGTATCTCAAGTCACGGGTTGATATCACCGCGGCCTTAAGGGGTGAAATTATGATGGGCCCGATTATTTTACCCTATGGTTATGATGCTCATGCTTCTATCTGGAGTGATGAACTCCAAAACGAACTGCAAAGACGCTACATGAACGCGCAACCCATCCTGAATGAATTAGGTTACTATGCAGAATCGAGAAATGTCAAATTAGCAATAGAGCCGATCACTCACTGGGAAACACCTGGTCCGAACAAATTATCACAGTTAATGGAATTTCTGGATGGAATTGACAGTCGTCAAGTGGGAGTGGTGATTGATAGCGCCCATGAAACCCTTGATGGGGATGGACCAGAAATATTTAGAACACAAGTAGAAACTTTAGCCGATCAAGGGCGACTTCATTATATTCAAATCTCCCCTCCCGATCGAGGCGCGGTGCATACCAGTTGGCTCCCTTGGCAATCCTTTTTAGAGCCAATTCTGCCTCGTTATCATGGACCGATCGCGATCGAAATTTTCAATGCTATTCCTGAGTTTGTCAATTCACTGCGTTTAACTCGACGTAAGTTTTGGATTCCGGGTGAAGATGAGCCAAATGAATACCCAAGTGCCTACGATATTGCCGCACTAGCCATTGAAACTACGCGGACAGAATTAGATAAATGTAGGTATTACTAGAAGCAAATGGGGAGGCTCCCAGATTAGCCAAAAAACAGTAGGGGCAATTCAGGAATTTCCCCTACTTCCTAGGAATCTAACAGGGAGCCAAAAACTCCCACTACCAATTGACCAAAATGAGATGCTCTCACAAAATGTTAGCTAACCCATCAAAAAACACCACAATTCTCTCGGTTTTTGTTGCTTTTCTCCTAGCTGTAGCCATTACTTTCTGTGGCTGGAACCACGCGATCGCGTCTCCCCTAGTGGGTTCTCAAGAAGAAATGGGATTATGGGAAATAATCAAAATGCCTTCTTCTCAAAAGAACATGATGCAGTCGGTTCATACCATACTCCTTCCCAATGGGAAAGTGATGAGTCTCAATGGCAGCAGCTTTCGCAACACCATAGTTAATGATAATGGCAAAATCACCTTTGTAGAAGGAGTTACAGCCGGAAAGTATGATGTCATTAACAATACCTCCCTTTTCGATCCTAAAACCAATACATTTGAGCGCATTGATTCCCCACCAGCCATGCAAGAAGGGGAGAGCAACGATTTATTTTGCTCTGGCCATTTGCAACTAGCCGATGGCAATGTCCTCTTTATCAGTGGCACTGGACGTTATTACCCAGGGGGACGATTTACAGGCTCAAGACAAGCGAACCTTTATGATTGGAAAACAGGCAAATGGTCACCTTTGCCGAAAATGAAAGAGGGGCGCTGGTATCCAACTTTAGTGGAATTATCTGATGGTAAAATTGTCATTTTTTCGGGTCTAAAAATCAATGCCCCCAACCAGATTAATCCAAGTATTGAAATCTACGATCCTGAAACCAAAAAATTTCAATACATCGATCTAACGGGAATTGATAACAGTCCCTTCAATACCAAAATAAATGATATTGATGGCTACGATAGCATTGACCTTTATCCTCGCGTATTCCCCACGAATGACGGTAGACTTTTGATTACAGGAGATGAGGCGGGAATTGCCAATGTTTTCGTTCAGAGTAAAAGCAAGAAAAGCTACCTCATGTCTATCGAGAAAGACGCGAAGGGTAAATTTTCTGTCAGCTTTGAAGTAGGCCCGGACAGATTTGAAACTTCCAAAGCTTATGGCACAGGGCTACAAGTGCCTGACTCTGAGGATGTATTATTAATCGCGGGGATGATAGGCACTAATGATATCAACTTTGGACGAGGGGGAAAGGAGAAGATAGACAAAGACAAGTATCCGGGGGCTAGTGTTTCCTCTAGTTTACAGCGTTGGGTGTCTCCCGAACATAGCAAAGAAAAGAACGGCAAGTGGGAAATTGTCGAAAAGTTTCTCGACAAGCCGCGCGCGAATGTCCAAGCAGTGATTCTGCCCAACAAGGAAGTTTTGGTGCTCAATGGTGGTCAATATCCAGAATATCAGCCTGTCTATGAGCCTCTACTGATGACTCCTAATACCAAGGCTAAAGGGGGCTACAGCATCAAACCGATGAATCCCGCGAAATTACCGAGACTTTATCATAATGGAGCGCTCCTGCTACCGGATGCTCGTGTTTTAACGATTGGTGGTAATGGCAATCGAGGGGCCCTGGAAGCCGATGGAACAGTTCGCGTTGACATAGGGCGAGATAAAAATAACAATTTTATCTTCGCAAATCTGACGGATAAATCAGGTCAGCCTCAGCAATTTAATCTGGAAAAGTATTACGAATCGCCTCAAAGTTATTACGCAGCCGATGATAAAGAACCCTTCGTACCTGCGGAAATTTGGCAAGCGGAAATCTTCTCTCCTTCCTATCTATTTAAGCCCGGTTCTCGACCGGAAATTCGCCAAGCTCCTACCAAGATTAAATATGGTCAAGTAGGCAAGATATCAGTTAAGGATGCTACCCAAAAAGGTTCTTTGGTGTTGGTTAAACCGGGTGCAGTGACTCATTCTTTCGATTTTGGACAACGATTGGTTAATTTGCCCATCGAAAAGACCGTTTTAGGCCCTGAGTCTGAAATCGAATTTAAAGCCCCAACCAATGGGAATCTTTACCCGCCTGGGTACTACATGATGTTCTATCTCAATGACATCGGCAAGCCTTCTGTTGCCCAAATGGTTCAGCTAGAAGCTGCTTAAAAACCTCCTCAAAATTTAATGAGTGTTGCTGAATAATATTTACAGCAACACTCCTCTCTCAACCATAAAATACGGACTCAATACCATGACGCTGACAGAAGAAGATTTACAAATAATACCCGGAGATGGTGAAGGGATCGATCCTCTGAATCCTGGTAAATACAAAGAATTGCTTGAAGATTTACAAGGCAACATTCTCAATTCTCACGGACGAGATTATAGCGTGCATCTATTTTTGCAATTCAAGCCCGGTAAAATAGATGAGGCTAAAAAATGGATTAAAGCTTTTGCGACAAAATATGTAAAATCGGCAAAACAACAGGCAGATAACGCACGTCGCTACAGAGAAAAACGGATTAATGGGGGTGTATTTGGTAATTTCTTTTTGTCCCGTAGGGGTTATGAATATTTGGGATTTTCTCCCGCGAAAATTCCTAACAATCAACCTTTTCGTTTTGGGATGAAACATCCCACGATCGCGAAATATTTGGGAGATCCCTCTGTTGACCAATGGGAGGCGGGGTATCAAGAGGAAATTCATGCCTTAGTCGTCATGGCCGATGATCACTTAGTCGGCTTACTCCAAAAAGTTAACATGACGATGCAAAAGATACATCATCTAGCTGAAATTATTAACAGAGAAGATGGTTTTATTCTGAAAAATGCTCGGGGGCAATTTGTTGAACATTTTGGCTTTGTTGATAATATCAGTCAGCCTCTATTTCTGAAGCGGGAAATTGAAGAAGCAAAGGCCAAGGGTTGTGACTTTAGCAAATGGGACCCTAGAGCTCCTTTGGAAACTGTCTTAGCAAAAGATCCGAACGGTAAAACAGAAGACAGTTACGGCAGTTATTTGGTATACCGCAAACTGGAACAAAATGTGAAAGGATTTCGTGAAGATCAGCGCAATCTCGCGAAAACTCTAGGTGTAACTGAAGATTTAGCCGGGGCAATGGTTATAGGTCGCTTCTTCGATGGAACGCCGATAACGCTCCAAGATCAACCTCTGTATGCGAACCCGATACGACCGTTGGATACGATGAATGATTTCGATTTCAGCAATGATACAGAGGGGACAAAGTGTCCATTCCATGCTCACCTTCGTAAATGTAACCCTCGGGGGGATACAGGACGGGTGGAATCTTCGGTAACTTATGAAGATTCCTTGCAATTAGAAAGACGTCATCGCATCGTTCGTCGTGGGCTCAGTTTTGGAGAAGATGATCTGACACAAGAACCTGAAACTGGCTCAGGATTGCTCTTTTTGTGCTTTCAAGCTGATATTGAAAATCAGTTCAATTTTATGCAAGCTGGATGGTCTAATTCTGCCAATTTTGTCAAGACAAATGTTGGACCTGATCCTCTGATTAGTTCACCAAGTAAACTGCCTCATCAATGGCCTGTGAAGTGGGGGGAATCGACGGTTAAAGAATGTGGCTTTAGTCTCTGGGTAAATATGAAAGGGGGTGAATACTTTTTTGCTCCTAGTATCAGCTTTCTTAAATCAATAATATAAGATTTGGCGTTGCACATTCGTGGAATGATCCGATTGTAGGGGCGGTGCCCCCGTGCCCGCCCCCAACTCTCTCTCAGGGGGATTGCCCCTACAAAAGCGGGGAATAGATGAGAAGTTGTCCGAGGTTTTTTGGCAACGTTATTTCACACAATCAAATCAACGGAGTTTGTT
>JBEDKD010000398.1:0-16487 GCA_041172365.1 Cyanobacteriota bacterium
GTAGTAATCAAGTCAGTTTCCAAAGTTAAGAAGTATTGCCAGTAATGATAATTAGTTATTGCTTGAGTCATTGCTTGTCTCCTGGGTACTCTTTATTCTGATTATAACGCAGATATCTGCGCTTTTGGTGGGGCGATTAGGTCGCGATCGCGTTGTAATCTGTTGGGCAAAATGAAACCCCCAGTTTTGGGCGGGGGTTTGTTGGTTTTGATGGCTTGCGTGTTGTACTGTTGGGCAAAATAAACCCCCCAGTTTTGTGCCGGGGGGTTTGTCAGGGTTCTGAAGATTAGCCCGATCGCGCCTCTATTGCCATCAGAAACGTAGGGGCACGACACTGCCGTACCCTGCACGATCGCGTTGATTTCCGATAGTAATTACTGTTAACATATCAATGGGTATCTCCTGCATTTTGTCAAGGGTTGTTAGACTAATTTTTTCGGTTTCTCGATAGACAGAATGCGCGCGACGGGGGTATTATTTCATCTCTCCAGAAAACGCGATCGGGCTGATGTTTCGCGTACCATTTCTAAACTAAGACTTCTTCCGGTTGGGGAGAATTTTCCTGAGACTCTTGGGGTTGTTGCTCAACTGTTACCGTAAGTTTTAAACCTAATTGTTTGAGCCAATCTCCCAGATAGTAAATCACATAACTTCCCTTTTCCGAGAGCAATTCATCTAACTTTTCGTAATGTTGTTTAACTTCTTCTGGTGTCATTTTAGCTTCCCCTAAAGCTTCCACAATATGACGAAGTGCTAATCTCAATAATTTGGGATCAATTTCTTCCCCTTCATCTAATTCAAAATGGGTTTCCAGATACAAAGCCGCATAACTGGGATCTTTGAGTTGTTCAATCAGAAAAGGATGATAGGGTAAACTTGTAGTCATGGTTTTAATTCCTATAATTATTCCAGTATTTTATCGCGTGGCGAATATCTTGATCTTGAGTGCTTTTATCTCCACCCATGAGAAGCAAGACAATTGTCGCTCCTACTTGTCCAAAATAGACTCGATAACCGGGACCATAATCTATCTTTAATTCATAGACTCCAGCACCGACTGAGCGAGTATCTCCGAAATTTCCTGCCTGAAGTCGGTTGAGTCTCAAGTCAATCCTATATTGCGCTTTAGGATCTCGCAAAGACTCAAACCAGTCTGCAAAACGAACTTGGGAGCATCTCATTTTTGCAAATATATCCGTAGGGGCGAAGCATTCCGGTAAGAAATCCCTGGTTTTAACCAATAATTTATCTGCCGGAATGCTTCGCCCCTACAAAATTGGGATGCTCCCAGGAACTTTAGCATCTTCGGTTATGTAACGTTTTATTTCCCTTGGTTGTACTTCCATGATTTGATTCTAACATCTCTCTCCTGATTTTATCAGATTTCTTAATTTTGTAAACTCTCAAAATTTTACCCCATCGCGCTTTTCTTTCATCTCTCCAGAAAACGCGATCTATTGTCTTGTTTTAAGTTTTATCTTGTAACCTTCGCACCTCTTTCTGGACACTCATTCCAATTTCTAAAGCCTCATTTAGCAACCGTCCATATTCACTCGCCCGGTTACTTACATCTAACGCCATCAACGCGGTTAGATTATTGTCAAGATTTGTAAATAATTGAGAATTCCGCCCAATTAAAGCCTCATTTTCCCTCATAATTCTCTCCGTTTTTAAAGCACAAACTAAACTCTCTCTTGTCACGAGTAAAGCTTCCATCACCGCCTCACGGTTAATTAAATTTACTGGCAAATTCCCCGCGTCCATTAAGCGATCAATTATCTCCACCGCGGCGATTACTTCATTATATTTATCGACTTTATCCCCTAAATTAGCTAAAGTTACTAAAGGCTTAGAGAGGACCCAAATATAGATATTTCCTCCCATCGTTATTGCCAAACTCATCAAAAAAGGAATTAGCAACACTTGGAAAAAATTGGCTCCATCATTCCCTGAAACCATACTCTTTTGTGTTATGATTAAAAACAGAGGAATGACGATAATTAAATTCAAGCTAAATCCTATTAACTCAGTCACCAAAAGAGAGAGCAAATTTTTACTAAATTGCTTGTGACGATGCAGCCGATATAAATTTACCATCCACAGATTAGAGATCGCGGAGCCGCTTAAGGATTCTAATTCCGTTTCGGTAAAGGCTAATTTCTTCAATTCATCTGCCATACACAAATTTACCTAAATCTCTAATATCTGCCATTTTGAAAAAGATGGGCAATCCCTTCGAGAATGTTTAAATAAAAGTTGCTCCCCCGAGCACGGAAAACAGAAAACGGCTGATCGGGATCTCCAAAAAAAGGTCGAAGTGTCCATCCTAATTGACAACCAACAAACCCATAAAGCACTAACCAAAATTGTAAAATTTGGTTGCGAATTTTTAAGCCGTTGGTATCTTCTTCTGACAAAAAGTTCATCCCTTGATATAAAAAGGACACTCCTAAAAAACCAGTTAAGGCAAAAATCGCGACATTTAATAACTTAAAAAAGTTGTAATCGTAGGTACTAATCAGAAAAAATAAGGAAACTGGTGCAAAAGCAAAAAGAAGAACCGAAATGAAGGTTACTGCTGTCATTAGTAAGGTTAAATATTGCTCAAAGGAGCGTTTTGAGCCAAACATGACGTTAAAAAAGTATAAAGTGGGAAAACAGATGATCACGGTAATTAAATAAAATGCCGGTAATTTAATCGCGGACATAATTGCCTGCATCCAAGTAGAGGAGGCTCCGATAATTAAACCGTAAATCGCGAAAAATGCTGAACTTGAAATCAACAACCCTAAGATTTTGTTTTTCAGTTTTATCCCTTGGCGGATTTCTTCTAAAAATAGCACACGATCGCGTAGTAATTGCATCACAATAGCAAAATATTTCATACCCTCTCCTTTTCCTAGCAATTTTACTCTAAATCCCTTAACTTCTGGTATAGCTTATCTTCTGTTAAAATGTCAACTCATCCAGACAAAACAGAATTCTGCGCCAGATTCATGTAGAGTAAGCGACAAAGATATGGGAAAATCTCAAGATTTTACCCTCACCGTGTTGCTTCTGCCCTCGCCAATGCTCTCGCTTTTTTTCTCAATGCTATCCTACGCGATCGGGTGAAGTTTTCGCGTACTATCTCTAAACGAAGAAGTCCTCCGGTTGAGGAGAATTGTCCAGACACTCTTGCGGTTGTTTATCAACTGTTACCGTAAGTTTTAAACCCAAAACTTTTAACCAAATTCCCAGATCATAAATAGCATCATTGCCTTTTTTTGACAATAATTCATCCAATTTTACTAAATGCTCTTTTGCTTCTTCTGGAGTCATTTTTTCTTGACACAGTGCTTCTGCTACATGATAGAGAACAACTTTTAATAATTCGGGTTCAGGATCGGTTTCGTCAAAAAAAACATCTATATAAGCGGCGGATATAATGGGATCTTTGAGAAAGTCCATGAGAAAAGGATGGTACTGTAAACCTTTAGTCATTGTTTGCACTCCTGTAATCAGTCTAGTATGATAAGGCTTGACAAAGATATTTATTGGGGTGTATTTATCCCACCTATGAGGATAAATACAAGGATTAATTCGGGTTTTCCAAAACAAATTTTATACCCAGGAGGATAGTCTATTGGTAATTTTAAAATACCTCCACTGCGCGATAATCTACCAGAGTTACTAGCTTAATACATTGAAGCCTAAAGACGATCTTAGCTTGTTTCTTTAGAATTCGCAGGGAATCAAGCCACTCCTGCAATGGAACTTTGCGATCGCGACATAAGCTGTTACCCATTAGACATCTCCATAAACTACTGTAGGGTAGGCTAACCCTATCATTGCTCCGATTTTTAGGATATGTCTATTTTTAATTCCTAGTGCAACAGGTTTGGAGCCTGTGACAAGCCGGATGCTTGTCCTACTTTAATGCGATCGTCACATATCTCATATTATTCTATCTGGTTAAGTAACAGTTTTTTCAGCTAGGATAAGATCAATGATTAAAATTAATTTAATTTATCATTTGCCTAAGTGACAGTCTTTGTATATCATTAAATCTTATGGGATTTACAATGACAAGTTCAATGAGTGACAAAAAACAGATTAAAATAGCAGTAGTCGGGGATGTTCACGAACAATGGGAACCCGATGATGGCCAAGCTTTAAAGCATTTAGGCATTGATTTGGTGTTGTTTGTAGGAGATTTTGGCAATGAATCGATCCCTGTCGTAAGCGCGATCGCGTCTTTAGATATCCCCAAAGCGGTAGTATTTGGAAATCACGATTCTTGGTACACCGCGACGGATTGGGGACGGAAACAATGTCCTTACGATCGCGCACAGGAAAACCGAGTTAAACAGCAAATGGAATTAATGCAGGATGCCCATGTGGGATATGGGAAACGAGATTTTCCCGAATTAGGGTTAACAGTAGTAGGTGCGCGTCCCTTTACTTGGGGGGGTTCGGAGTGGAAATATGAAGAGTTTTATCGAGAGTGGTTTGGGGTGGATAGTTTTGCCGAATCGACTCGACGTATCATGGAGGGCGTTAAGGATGCGGCTTATGATACGATCATTTTTCTGGGACATAATGGGCCCACGGGGTTAGGAGACTTAGCCGAAGATCCCTGCGGCCGTGATTGGAAACCCTTGGGAGGCGATTTTGGTGATCCTGACTTCAGAGACGCGATCGCACAAACTCTCGAATTAGGTAAAAAAGTCCCCTTAGTCACCTTTGGACATATGCACCATCGTCTCAGACATACGAAAAAATTATTACGCAAATCAATCCATGAGAGTGAAGAGGGGACTGTTTACCTAAACTGCGCCAGTGTCCCCCGTATTATCGAGACACAGACAGGGAAGTTACGGAATTTTTCCCTAGTGAAGTTAGAAGAAGGGGAAGTGTCGGAAATATCCTTAGTTTGGGTAGGGGATAATTTCTCCCTAGAGTCGGAGGAGGTGTTATATCGCGCAGGCGCAAAGCTTTCTGAGCCTGTCTGTATGGTTTAAGGTTTGAGGGTTAATAGTCCCGCGGACTTCCTTTGTGTAGCCGCGGTTTCAACCGCTGGGGGGAATAATTTACCCTGGGGGGAATAATTTACGCGTTATGTTTTTCCAAAACCTCTAGTCAAATTTGCCAAGGTCTGATATTATAAACATGATGCACCCGGAGAGGTGGCAGAGTGGTCGAATGCGCCTGACTTGAAATCAGGTGTAGCAGTGATGTTACCGTGGGTTCAAATCCCACCCTCTCCGTTCAAATTCCCTCTATCTCGTCGTTTCAGACTACCACGAGTTAAGATATAACAAGTTGACTTAAGGCAATTTGGTGTATTTTATGGGAGATTTTAGGGAAGATTTGGGGAAAGTAAATGGTGGTTTAGACTGGCATCAAGGAGTTTATTCCCCCTCTGCCAGGGCTGTTTCATTCTAAAAATTATTGACGGCTCCAAGCCTCAGCCACCAGAGTTTCAGACAAGAATTGCTACTAAAAAGGCAGAAAGAAGGAAAAACTCCTGGGATATTGAGAGAGGCTTTGGAAAGACAATGAATGGAAAATTGAACCGTCGCGTGAAACAGCCTGGTTCCCATCTCCTCCGTCTCCTCCCTTATTCCAAAAATTTGAGAATGAAACAGCCCTGGGGGTATTGTCCTAAATCGAGCAATTATTCTCTGGGCCAGGTTTTAATTTTTTCAACAGACGCGATAATTTTAGGGACAAAACCTCTACCGATTTTTAATTAAAGCTACTGTTCCAATAATTCAGTTTCTAACTCCACAGCAGGTTCTAAATTATTATTAATACTTTGGAACAGTTGCAAAGCGGCGGCTAAATCTTCGGCAATTTCTAAAGCCAAAATATCTGGTGCGGGAAGTTTGTCCGAGTCTTCTAAACTTTCATCCTTGAGCCAGAAAATATCTAGGCTAACTTTATCCCGTTGCATCAGTTCTTCATAACTAAAGGCTTTAAATCGCTCGGTTGGTTGACGTTCCTGGCGATTTTCGGCATTAAAGCACTCGATAAAGTCTTTTAGGTTTTCGGCACGTAAGGGATTAGTTTTCAGGGTGAAATGCTGGTTAGTTCTAAAGTCGTAAATCCAGAGATTTTTAGTCCAAGGATCGGGGCTGGCAGGTTTGCGATCGAAAAATAAAACATTTGCTTTGACACCTTGGGCGTAGAAAATCCCTGTAGGTAATCTCAAAAGGGTATGAACATCGCATTCGTGAAGTAATTTTTTCCGAATGGTTTCTCCTGCACCGCCTTCAAAAAGCACATTATCAGGAACAACAACCGCCGCTTTACCGTTAATTTTTAACAAGGTTTTAACGTGCTGTAGAAAGTTTAATTGTTTGTTGGAAGTCGTCGCCCAAAAGTCATCTCGACGATAAACGATTTTTTCTTTATCAGCTTTACCATCATCGTTGAAAACCGTGATGCTGCTTTTTTTGCCAAATGGGGGGTTAGTTAATATCAGTTCAAACTTATCCCCGGGATCTGCCATTAAGCTATCTTTGGCTTCAACGGGGCTTTCATCGCCGCTAATGCCGTGTAAATGCAGGTTCATGGCACACAGGCGCACCACACCATCCGCCACATCATAGCCTTTAAAGGTCTGATGTCTGAGAAACTGCCTTTCGGCTTTATCGAGTTGGTAATTTTTGTTAAGGTAGTCATGGGCAATCAGGAAAAAGCCACCAGTACCGCAAGCTGGGTCACAAATACGCTGTCCTGGTTTGGGACGCATGACTTCTACCAGCGCTTTAATTAACGGTCTGGGGGTGAAATATTGTCCCGCCCCGTTTTTGGTGTCTTCGGCGTTCTTTTGTAGCAATCCTTCGTAAATTTCCCCTTTTACGTCAATATCTAACCCTATCCAAGTTTCTGAGTTAATTAAATCAATGACTCGTTTAAGTTTGGCAGGGTCTTGAATTTTGTTTTGGGACTTACGGAAAATCACCCCTAAAAGTCCTTTTTCTTTCCCTAAGTTTTCTAGGGTTTTGCGGTATTGAATTTCTAAATCATCGCCATCTTTTAACCGTAAGGTTTGCCAATCGTATTCTTTGGGAATTGTCGAAGGTTTGCTCAATGGTGGCGGGAGTTGGGCTTGTTCATCTACCATTTTTAGAAATAGTAAATAGGTAAGCTGTTCTACATAGTCGCTATAGCTTACGCCGTCATCTCGGAGGACGTTGCAGTAATTCCAAAGTTTTTGAACGATAGTCGATGATAGGTTACTCATGGGTTTAAAAAATAATAACTAATTTTGATTATCTGATGGAAGCTGAGGAATTTCATCTGCATTTAAGGTGTGGCAGGTTCATAAATTATTATCTCTTGGTTGTTTCCTAATACAGCTACTAATTGAGGGCTAGTCCCAGAATTATTGTAGACTATCCAAGTATCGCATAAACATAAATACAAATCCGTGAGGTTTTTCCGTCTCCGTTTATTTGGCATTATTATTTTAAGGGTAATTTAAGTTGTAAATCTGATTGTTTTTTTGATTTGGTCTTTCTTTTAGTTTTAGTTGTTGTCTGTTTAGCTTTTTCGGCTTTAATCCGTTCTAACAGCTTTTCTGCGGGTTCGTCGTTGGGGTCTTGGGGAACAAGTTTACCTTCAAAAGCTTGTTTTAAGATGCTCTGGCGAAGTTTTTCAGCGCGGTTGAGGTTGGTGTCTATGGTTTTTTCGAGTTCGTCAATTACAGATATATGACGATTCATTTCACTAATAATTTCGTCTTGCTCTAGTGAAGAAGGAAATGGTAAAATTAATTCTTTTATATGAGCTAATCCTAGATCGGGTTGAGCTACACCTCTTATATATTTTTTAATTTGATTTTGAACCGTGTCTGATTGAAGGCACATAGCAATAAATTTATTGACTTCATAGAAAACTGGTTTGATAATAGCAATACTATAAGATGCTTGAAATTTTAGGTTATTATTGATTAATCTAACTTCGCCCACTGTTCCATAACGAGAAAGTAGGATATCACCCCAATTTGGGTAAATTTTTCTACAAAGTTTTTCAAAATCTTCCGTAGATATTTTCTTTGCATCCTCAAAATTTATATTACCATTTGGTAAAAAGTCTCGCGTAGATATATACGGTATTCCTTGTTCTTGTGCTTTTGGCATTTTATGATCAACATCACCAATAGCAGTGCAAAGTGATATTAAACTAGCCCAACACCACCCATTAGGTAATTCAGGTAAATCAGAGGTATCGGGTGCAAGGGGTTCTTTATATTTCAGTTTCCAACTGTCATCTTTAGGGGGTTTTCCCTGCGCTTTCATTTTGGCCAATTGTTCGGTTTCCCACTTCTCCCGTCGCTGCTTGAGAATGCGTTTAAGTAACACAGAAGCAGGTTCTAATTCCCCTTGATTTGCTGTGCGCCATTCTTTGGTTAAATTTCCTTCAACTGCCGCTTTTAACACTGCTTGACGGTAGCGTTTTAATTTAGCTTTTAGCTTTTTAAGTAACTCTACTCCGGCATCAAGTTCGGTGAATAGTTCCTCAATTTTGTCAACGATGCGAAGTTGTTCAGGAAGTGGGGGAAGGGGGAGCGTTATTTTTGACAGAACTTGAGCATTAACATTAGGTTGTCCGATTCCTAATTTCCCTTGATGTATTTGCAACCAATACCCATTGGATTGAAACAAATTATAAATGAATTTTTTAATAACTTCATCAGCCAAAATAATTCTAATTAAATAAGAAGCAAAAACCGCCTCTGGTATTTTTCTATCGATCAAATAACTTTTACCGACTGTTGCGCCTGTTCGGGCAAAAAGTAAGTCACCTTCTTTTAATAAATATTGATGCTTCTTATCCTCATCAATTGTACAGTATGGAACAGAATCCCAATTAACTGAATTATTTTGAATGTCAGTTATTCTTAATAGCTTTACTTCAGTTACTTCCGGCAAAGCACTAGCTGTATATCCATAATGAATATTTTTAGAAATTTCTCCTACTGTTACCCACACCCACCCCTTCGGCAACTCATACAATTCGTCATCCATTACGCTGCTAAAACCTCATTTAATTCATTCAAAATATCCATCAAATTATTGCCAAATAATTGATTCCCCTGAAATGCTTCTTGGGGCATTTCCTGTAAATCTTCTACATCAATCCGCACACTGGTAATAATATGCTCCTTAATTTTTTCCAACCAAATCACCTGCTCAGAACTAAAGTTTTTACCCATTAACCACTGCTGAAATTTCTCCTCAACCGTTACTGAGTAGGGTTCTAACGTTTCCGTTTTCCCCATAGCAAAGCGTACCAGAGAAATGATATCTGTTAACAGCCTTTTAGCCCCTGCACCCCTGACCCTATCCCCTTCTAACTGGCCGTAAGCTTCCCATAACTTCTTCGGTGTAAGATTGCGGGGTGGGCGTTCTAGGGCATTAGCTAACCGCTTAATCTGGTCGTAGGTTAACTGTCGCAGACCATAGGGCTGATTATAAAGGATTTGCAGCGCCGTAATTTCATCCTTATTCGCTTCGACAAACTCTCGGAAACTTTGGACTGTGGCCATCGCCTTATCCCTAGCGCTCCTATCAGGCCCGGCAAATAATACCCTATCCTGACTTAGAGTATCAATGATCTGCTCATTTTTACTCTTAATTTCCTTCAATAAATTGCGAAACTTTGGATTATCAAACGGTTGACAAGCTTGATTAATTAAAACCTCTGTTGCTTGCTGTTGTTGTGCTTCTGTTGGAGTTTCAATTTGAAATTGCTTAACAGCTTGTTCAATTTGTTTATCAGGATTTACAGCATCTAATAAATCTCTAGTAACTTGTTGAATTGACTTACCTCCAGCCACATTTTTTAACTCCCTACGTTCATCATCATTGAGTTTTTTCTCTAATTTTGCCAACCTTCCCGCTAATGACATTAAAGTGTCTTCATCTCGCACATCCATTGCCACACTTTGCAGGAGTTGATGAAACGGAACACTGCGTTTTCGTTCTAAAGGTCGCGAATCAGTTTTATCCGATTCACAGACCCCCACGACATCCACAATAACAAATTGTTCTTTCACCTCAGCATCTGGAGTTACACATTGAAAATCAGTCGGATTAATCGTGCGAGTTCCTCGTCCTTTCATCTGCTCAAAATAAATCCGCGATTTCACATCTCGCATAAAAATTAAACACTCCAAAGGTTTAATATCTGTTCCCGTAGAAATCATATCCACCGTAACAACAATGCGAGGATTATAAGAGTTGCGAAAACTAGCGATTAAATCTTCCGTTTTCTCCCCTGTCGTGCGATAAGTAATCTTTTTACAAAACTCATTTCCCTTACCAAATTCCTGCCGTACAATTCGGACAATATCTTCAGCATGGGAATCATCCTTAGCAAAAATCAGGGTTTTCGGAACATCCGTTCTACCAGGAAAAATCTCCGTAAATAACCGCTCTTTAAACGTGCGAATCACCGTACGAATTTGGTCCATAGCAACCACAGATTTATCCAATTCCTTACCAACATAACTTAAATCCTCATCCAACTGCTGCCACCTGACTTCGCGAGTTTGGCGATCTCTTTTATCAATATAAAAACCCGATTGAATCGAGCTACCTTCTTCGGTAATTTGGGTAGAAATCCGATAAACCTCATAACCGACATTCACCCCATCTGCCACCGCGCGTTCGTAGAGATATTCCATGACCAAATTGCGGTCAAAAAAGCCAAAAGTTTGAATAGAAGGCGTTGCCGTTAATCCAATAATAAACGCATCAAAATATTCTAAAACTTGTCGCCAAACATTATAAATTGAGCGGTGACATTCATCAGTAATAATAAAATCAAAAGTTTCAATGGGGATTTTAGAACTATAAACAACATCCTTAGTTTGTTGATTTTCTTCCTTACCATCAAATAGGGATTCTTGCTCATTTTCCGCCTCAAATTCAGCGTCTCCCCGCAACATCGAATAAAGACGCTGAATCGTGGTAATACAAACTTTATTCACCGGAGCAATTGTATTAGAACTTAACAACTGTACGTTATAAAGCTCAGTGAATTTACGCCCATCATCAGGAGTAACATACTGCTGAAATTCCTTCTGAGTTTGCTCTCCTAAATTTTTCCTATCCACCAAAAATAAAACCCGTTTCGCCCCGGCCAACTTAATCAACCAATAAATAAAGCTGACAGCAGTATAAGTTTTACCTACACCCGTCGCCATTTGAATCAGCGCTCTAGGGCGATTTTCCTTAAGCGAATCAAATAAACCCGCAAGGGCTTCTTTTTGACAATCTCGTAGATCTTCAGTATCAATTGTTGGTAACTGCTGCAACCGACCTCGAAGGGTGTCGGGTTGTCCTAACCATTCCTGTAAAGTTTCTGGCTTATGGAAGGCAAACACCCGCCTAGAGCGATAATTGGGGTCGCGAGAATCTCGAAAATAAGTTTCTGTGCCCGTACTTTCATAGATGAAAGGTAAAGGTATCTGACGAGAAATCAGAGTTTTAGGCAAATTAAATGAATATTTATCCGATTGTATTTCTACGCCACTAAGGGTGTTACCCAAAGGTTTGGCCTCAATCACCCCTACTGCTGCACGATTAATGAATAGTAGGTAATCCGCAAAACCAGACTTTAGGGGATATTCCCGCACTGCAATTCCTGACCCTGCACCCAAGTTGATTTGTTTATAGTCTTGAACCTGCCAACCTGCATCCGAGAGAAGTTGGTCTATAATTTGTCTAGCTTGTGCTTCTGGTTTCATGAAGAAGTTCAATCTCTACACTACCTCAAGTATACCCAGTTGTCGCCTAGAAATTCATATCTGATTCAGAAGGTAGTGGTGCAAAAGTCAGGCTTTTAGCTTCCTCAATCCTTATACAGAAAGGATTACATCGAACGGCATCATTAGTTATGCAGCACTACCGATTTTTTTTGCTAAACAAATAAGGTGGGCAATGCCCACCTTAGAGTTTATCTTTGACAATTATTTGACAAATTGAGGCATCACTTCTGCCGCGGTAAATAATCCATAAATACCACGACGATATAAACTTACTCCCGTTTTCAAATAACCAAATGCAGGCCCGCAAACATTGGCCGCCATACTGGTTTCATCGCCTAATGTAAAGGTATGTGTGGAAATTTTACCCTCGAAAGTACGGCCGGTTACTTGTACATTGGTACTTAAGGGTTTTTTGGGATTTCTGGTATCCACGACTCCCCCTACTGTGACTCGATCGCGTGAACAAATACCCGCCAATTCCAACATAATATCGTCCGCGTGTTCCATATTTTCTAATGTCAGAATGCCATTAGTCCGCTCTAATAATGCTTCGACTTCTGCATCCGTCATCGATCGCGCTGTTTCGACACTATAACCGGGTAAATGACCAATATCTTCTCGCACTGTAGCACGATAGGCTTCCCAATTCGCGATACCAACCCCAAAGGTAATCTTCACACTGTGAATTTCTGCATAACTTTGGGACGCGATCGCGGCGGCTGCTGTCAATAACCCCGGAGTCGCACCACACCCCGTCATGTAAGTAATACCCGCGGCTTGTAA
The DNA here is from genome assembly GCA_041172365.1 of Cyanobacteriota bacterium. Taxonomy (GTDB): domain Bacteria; phylum Cyanobacteriota; class Cyanobacteriia; order Cyanobacteriales; family Microcoleaceae; genus JBEDKD01. Next base: position 12,551 of record JBEDKD010000398.1, read on the forward strand.
CTCATCCTTCATCGCCAAAAGTTGTTCAACCGCGCTGGTACGCTTAATCGCGTCAACTAAAACACCACGCCATCCTGACTTAATAAACTGACGCGCCACCGAAGCCATAAAAGTATTCGGTAAATTAGGCAGGGCTAAAAAATAACCCTCCACACCCGGAGCCTGTTTGATTAATTCTTCAATACTGTCATTAGAGAGAACCCCATTGGGTTCCAGATAGCCTAAAGAACCTTGAGACTGATAAATCGCGGCACAAGTATCAGGGTTTAAGCCTTGAGGATCATAAGCATAACCTTTGTGATCCGCGGCGGCAACCCATAACATTTCCCCTTTCGGCGCTAGTACCTTTGCCGCGGCTTGACCTAATCCCCCAAATCCTAACACACCAACACGGATCGGACTTGTCATTGCTTCTCTTACTTCTGCACTCATTACACTTTTTCAATTGGAACTATCCCTATATTATCGGATGAAAGTGAAACCCGTATCGCGATAGGGGCCTCAAATCTGCTCCTAAACCTGTTAGCCCAATGGACTCGCGTATAATGACGTTGAAGATAATGATGAGATGGTTGATTTTCCATGAGAGAACACAAAATAATGGGCCCGAAACAGTCTTATTTTTCCCCAATATTCCTTTTTTCCATAGGAGGTTTATTCTCGACGATCGCGGGTTCCTCTTTCACACCCGCGATCGGGCAAATGCCTCCATTAATAAGTCAATATACCAGTTTTCCCAATGCACAAATTAATCGACCAATCTTAAAAATAGGAAGTCAAGGGGAAGCCGTTTCCGAATTACAAGCCACTCTTAAACTTTTAGGGTTTTATACTGGTAATGTCGATGGTCAATATACCCAATTAACTGCCCAAGCTGTCTCCCTTTTTCAACAAGTCGCGGGACTCAATAGCACCGGAGTTGTTGACGCGATCGTATGGGAAAGACTTTTTCCTTCGGTCCCTACAGGTAATCCGAATCAATCCGCGATCCCTTCATCTCCTAATGATGCCGCGATCGCGTATCCACCCCTTAACTCCACCAATTCACCCATATCCTCTAGTGGTTTGAATCAAGTAAATTTACCTATTTTGAAACGAGGAATGCGGGGAGATTCTGTGCGTTATTTGCAAAACAGACTCCGAGCCAAAGGATTTTATCGAGGTAGTATTGATGGAGTCTTTGGTGGTGAGACATTAAACGCGGTCAAAATCGCGCAGAAAACCTATCGACTCACTCCCGATGGCGTTGTTGGCCAAGCCACTTGGAATGCTTTATTACGTTAAAGCCGTGAATTGTAAATTTTAGTAACAAAACACTACCACTTATCAAAGTATATGTTAACTTAAATACTAAGGGCATAACCAAGCAAAACTTGGGTGAAAAAAAGAGGAATCAGAGATAATGTCCTGTCCCTCGATTCCCACGCGACTTCTAAATAGTACGGTCAAATTGCCAAGAGTCTATGGAAGACAATTGGTGCGAGTGGATTTGCAAAAGAAGTTTGCCTTATCAGAAACCGGGTTTTTTCAGAGATTAAGGTTTTCTGCAAGTATTTTGGGGAAAAACCCGGTTTCTCATAAAGATTTCCCTGATTGCAAAAGCTCCCGTCTGTCTAAGTTAGTGGCGGTTTTTGTCCACCGTTAGCAAGTGATTTTCTTTTTGTTCTGTCAATCTAATATATTTCGGAGCTTGAGTGTTTACTTAAGTCGCTTTAGAGTCTAGTACGCCTTCGTACTAGACTTTTAAGTGTTTAGGGGCAGAAACCGAGTTTCTTTAGTTCCCAAATTAGTAAAAAAAATGTAGAATAGGATAAGTTTATCAGAATAACATCTGTCCGTGACAGCGAAACCTAAGCATATCTTAACAATTTTAATGGGATTTGAAATATGGAAGATTTGTCAAAACTTTTTGTCGCATTTGTCGAAACCACCGTCAAAGAAGTTGAGCGTTTTTTCACAGATATCGGTGTAGAAGTCAATGAAACTTTCGACGCGATCGGCAAAATCTCCGAAGAAATCACTCAGGAAATGCAAAATGGTTTAAATGAATTAGAAGAAGATTTTAATGATATCCTCGAAACCCTGCCCGATCTATTTATGGATTTGGATATTGGTGATACAGAATTGCCCGGATCAGAAATAGATTCTGTCAATTCATCATCCTTTGTTAATTATGTTTATCCTTCGGAAACCGAGCATCCCGCGTGTCGGGGATGTATTCATTATCATGGTTATGTTTATAATGGAAATTTATTAGTTTGTGGAATGTATCCCTCTGGGGTAGAGTCGGATACTTGTGCTGATTGGGAATCCGAGAATAACTCAAGTAATTAAAGATCATCAGAAACCCTGTTTCTCGGTATTTTCTGATCGCGTCGAGTTAAAAAATAATTAGATGGCAATTGTCGGTTAATGATTTGTTTCAGTGGTTAACTTTTAAGTAGTCTTTTGGGGCAAAGGAGATGACATGACTGGAATTATGATCGAAACACAATTAGGGGTTCCGAAATTACCATCTAATCTGCTCCTACGCCCTTATCAATTCCAAGCCGTTTCTAATTGGTTTGCTAATAATGGACGCGGGACTTTGAAAATGGCCACGGGTAGCGGTAAAACCATTACAGCACTCGCGATCGTAACAGAATTATATCAAAAAATCGACTTAAAAGTTGTTTTAATAGTTTGTCCCTATCGCCATTTAGTAACACAATGGGCAAGGGAAGCCCAACAATTTGGCCTGACACCAATTCTCGCCTTTGAAAATGTCCATAATTGGCAAAGTCAAGTCACCACAGGATTATATAACATTCATTCCGGCTATCAAAAATTTCTCACCATTATCACCACCAATTCCACATTAATCAACGATAGTTTACAATCGCAAATTCGTTATTTTCCCGAAAAAACCTTAATTATTGGAGACGAAGCCCATAATCTCGGAGCCCCTCGTTTAGAGCAAAGTTTACCACGTCAAATCGGCTTACGTCTCGCCCTTTCCGCCACCCCAGAAAGACACTTTGATGATCTGGGGACTGAAGCCATATTTGAGTATTTCGGTCCCATATTAAAACCAGAACTTACCTTAAAAGATGCCATTAAACAAGGGGCATTAGTGCGTTATTTATATTACCCGATCTTAGTAGAATTAACCGAAGCAGAAACGCGTACTTATAATTTTTTAACAAAAAAAATTGGTTGGGCATTATTAAGCGAAAAAGTCGAAGATATTGACAGCGAACAACTAAAACCTTTATTAATGCAACGGGCGAGAATAATTGGCAGTGCGAGTAATAAAACCAAAGCCTTAAAACAATTAATGCTTAATCGTTGTCATACCAGTCATACTTTATTTTATTGTGGCGATGGAAATGTCGAAGATGAAAGCATACATCATAATCAACGTCAAGTGAAAGAAGTAGCGCGTATTTTAGGAGCAGAATTAGGTTATCGGGTTAATATTTATACCGCGGAAACACCGATCACCGAAAGAGAATTATTAAGACGACAATTTGAAACCGGAGAATTACAAGGTTTAGTCGCGATTCGCTGTTTAGATGAAGGGGTAGATATTCCCGCGATTCAGAATGCTGTGATTTTATCAAGTAGTAGTAATCCGCGTCAATTTATCCAACGACGGGGGAGAATTTTACGCCCCCATCCGGGTAAAAAACGCGCTACCTTATTTGATATGATTGTTTTACCACCTGATATGGGACGACAATCATTACAGGTAGAAAGAAATTTATTAAAAAAGGAATTAAGGCGGTTTCTGGAATTTGCTGATTTAGCGGATAATTCCGGGGAAGCCCGAGTCAAATTATTACAATTACAAGAGCGATATGGATTATTAGATATTTGATTTTTCGGTGACAAGAAAGAGGGAAGAAGGAAGAAGGAAGAAGGAAGAAGGAAGAGGGGGAAGAGAGGGAAGAGGGGG
>JBEDKD010000399.1:0-45724 GCA_041172365.1 Cyanobacteriota bacterium
GGAACGGAAGAAATACGGCTTACGCAAAGCTCGTAAGGCTCCTCAATACTCCAAACGATAAAAGCGCGAAGAAAGAAGAAGGAAGAAGGAAGAGGGAAGAAGGAAGAAGGAAGAAGGAAGAGGGAAGAAGGAAGAAGGAAGAGGGAAAACTTTTCTTTTTCCTTTCCTTCTCCAAGAAAAACCAAAGTGCCTTTGTGTTGTTGGTTGCCTCTCCTTTCCTGGCTTCTTTCTCAAAAAAAACAAGCGCATTTTTGTTGTTTAGTTCCTCTCCTTTCTTTTTGGGTTTACCCGTTCCCAATTTTCAAGACGGGCTAAAATTATAACTGTGAAGATAAGAGAGTAAAGACAATGGCAAAACCTGGTATTCATCCCCAGTGGTATCCTGAAGCGAAAGTTTACTGTAACGGGGAAGTTGTCACAACTGTGGGTTCGACAAAACCGGAACTTCATGTTGATGTTTGGTCTGGTAATCATCCCTTTTTTACTGGTACTCAGAAGATTATTGACACTGAAGGTCGTGTGGAACGCTTCTTGCGTAAGTACGGCATGATGGATGTGGAAAGTGCTCAAGTGCAAGCGAATATTTCTAATGCGCCTAAAGCGGAAATTCCTAAAGATTTAGATGGTAAGTCTAGCAAGGGTAAAAAGAAAAAGTAGCTGTTTTGTCACTTGTCCCTAGTCTCTTGAAAGTAGTTTTTCTACTGATAATTGACTGGCTAAGGTTCAATAGATATCTCCTACAAATAAGGGAAAAGGCAGGCCGGATGCCTGCCCTACAATGTTTTTTTGAGATGTCTAATGGAGAATGGAGAATGCTAAATGCTAAATGCTTAAACTCTTCAGGGCAATTCCCCATTTTCCATTTCTTAATTTTTCCATTTTCCATTAATTGATAACCAATGACACGGGCTAGATGTCTGTGTTTTTAAGACAACTGACAAAGGACAATTGACAATGGCTGAAAGTTATTTGCTAGATAAGTTAAATTCTGTTGAAGAGACTTTTTATGAGTTGACTCGACGGATGGCTGATCCTGATGTCGCGACTGATCCCAATGAGTTTCAACGAGTCGCGAAGGCTCGGGCTTCTTTGGAAGAGGTGGTTAATACTTATGATGATTGGAAGACTACGGGGGATGATTTGGCGGGTGCGAAACAGGTTTTGAAGGAATCTGCTAGTGATCCTGAGTTACAGGAAATGGCCCAAATCGAGGTTGATGAACTTGAGGAGAAGTTAGAGCTCTTAGAAACTCGTTTGAAGGTTTTGTTACTGCCCCGCGATCCCAATGATGATAAGAATATTATGTTGGAAATTCGTGCGGGTACTGGTGGTGATGAGGCTAGTATTTGGGCGGGTGATTTGTTGCGGATGTACACGCGTTATGCCCAAGATCAAGGTTGGCAAGTGAAGTTGGTGAGTGAGTCTTTGGGTGAGATGGGTGGTTTTAAGGAAGTGATTTTGGAGATTAAAGGGGATAGTGTTTATAGTAAGTTGAAGTTTGAGGCGGGTGTTCATCGCGTGCAGCGGGTTCCTCTGACGGAGGCGGGTGGACGGGTTCATACTTCTACCGCGACGATCGCGGTGATGCCCGAAGTTGATGATGTGGAGATTCATATTGATCCCAAGGATATTGAGTTAACGACGGCGCGATCGGGTGGCGCGGGTGGTCAAAATGTCAATAAGGTGGAAACCGCCGCGGATTTATTCCACAAACCTACGGGTATTCGAGTTTTCTGTACCCAGGAGCGCAGTCAGCTTCAAAATAAGGAGCGGGCTATGCAAATTTTACGCGCCAAGTTGTATGAGATGAAGTTACGGGAACAGCAGGCGGAGGTGACTTCGATACGGCGATCGCAGGTGGGGACTGGTTCTCGTTCTGAGAAAATCCGTACTTATAACTATAAGGATAATCGGGCGACGGATCATCGTTTAGGTGAAAATTTCTCTCTCAATACGGTATTGGAAGGGGATATTGATCATGTCATTCAAGCTTGTATTTCTCAGGATCAGCAGGAGCGTTTGGCTGAGTTAGCGGCTTCGACTTCTACTCCGGTTGCTGTGTGATTTTTATCGCGCAAGCAAGAAGAAGGAAGAAGGAAGAAGGAAGAAGGAAGAAGGAAGAGAAGAAGGAAGAAGGGAGAAGGAAGTAAGGAAGTAAGGGAGAAGGGAGAAGGGAGAAGGGAGAAGGGAGAAGGAAGTAAGGGAGAAGGAAGTAAGGGAGAAGGGAGAAGGAAGTAAGGAAGTAAGGGAGATAGGGACAAGGAAGAAGGAAGTAAGGAAGAAGGGGGAAGGGACAAGGAAGAAGGAAGTAAGGAAGAAGGGGGAAGGGAGAAGGAAGAAGGGAGATAGGAAGAAGGAAGAAGGGAGAAGGGAGAAGGGAGTTTTGGTATTCATCATTGCTCTGGGGTACTTGGATGTCATTCTTCCTGCTATATCCGTTGCCGAACTCCCTCGTAAATTATACTCGGATATCACCTAAGAGCTAATTGGGTGCATCTCATATTTGCCCATAGATCCATCTGATGACGAAAAAATAAGGGTTTCAGCCTCAAATTAGAGTTTTTTTCCCAAACAGAGATGCTCGGAGCTGATTAATAGACATCTCCCAAGAATCAGAGCAAAGGCAGGGTTAGCCTGCCCTACAGTAGTTTTTCCAGATATCTGATTTCATTCGCAAAAATTAATAATTTTTAACAAAAATGTGAGTGAATGCTTACAAATACCCCGCAAAGGGCTTTTTTGGCATTAAGTTCAACCCAAATTTGGCACAAGACTTAGACAAAAACCCTCTTTGACTTTAATCAAGGGCGTTTCTGGCTAAGTCATAAGGCGTAAACATTGGGCATCAGTCAGAGCTTGTCCATTTTTCACAATCTCCGAAAAACCCTATCCCGGCTTAACTGAGCCATTTTGATAACCCTCATACCCTCAAAACCCCTCTGAGGTAACTCATTGACGGAAATCGGACTATAGCATCACTCCCGAAAATGCCGATTAAATTAGACCCCTTGACATGATGGGGTCAAATTTTTCGGGATATTTTTTTATTATTGTAACTATTTATTAAAATAAAGTTGGGTAAAAATTTATAAAAAATGTAATAAAAGGAAAAAAAAGGCTTATAAAGCCAAAAAAAGGGCTAAAAACTTAAATAAAAGTTAATAATCTGAATTAATCGGAAATTTAGTTTGAGAGCCCCTTTCATTTCTGGAAAAATTAGACAATAATTCAAAGTAACGAGCAAAAGCAGAGAAGGGATAGCCAGCCAAAGCCAGGACAACCCGCTTACGCGATCGGACTTTCCCAGAAAAAACAGCACAAAGTCTTTAATAGGACGCGATAGGAGAAAAAAGAGTGAAACTAGCAGTTTACGGAAAAGGTGGTATTGGCAAATCCACAACCAGTTGCAACATCTCCGTTGCACTAGCGCGTCGTGGAAAGAAAGTGCTACAAATCGGTTGCGATCCCAAGCACGACAGCACATTTACCCTCACCGGTTTCCTCATCCCCACAATCATCGACACCCTTCAGGAAAAGGACTATCACTACGAAGACGTTTGGCCTGAAGATGTCATTTATAAAGGTTATGGTGGCGTAGATTGCGTAGAAGCCGGAGGCCCTCCCGCGGGAGCAGGTTGTGGTGGCTACGTCGTCGGTGAAACTGTGAAACTGCTCAAAGAATTAAACGCGTTTGATGAATACGACATCATTCTCTTTGACGTATTAGGAGACGTAGTATGTGGAGGATTTGCCGCGCCCCTAAACTATGCCGATTATTGCATGATCGTCACAGATAACGGTTTTGATGCCCTTTTTGCCGCGAACCGGATCGCGGCCTCCGTGCGAGAAAAAGCCCGGACTCACCCCCTACGTCTCGCGGGATTAATTGGCAACCGCACCGCGAAACGGGATTTAATTGATAAATATGTGGACTCGGTTCCCATGCCCGTATTGGAAGTATTACCGCTGATTGAAGATATCCGGGTTTCGCGTGTCAAGGGTAAAACCTTATTTGAAATGGCGGAAACTGACCCCTCTCTGAACTATGTCTGCGATTACTACCTCAATATCGCGGATCAAATTTTAGCCCGTCCAGAGGGAGTCGTGCCTAATGACTCACCCGATCGCGAGTTATTCTCCTTACTCTCCGACTTTTATCTCAATCCAACAAAACCTCAAGTTAAAACGGCAGAAGAAGAGCTAGACCTTATGATGGTTTAATAGGTCTAGCTCTCAGGATGAGGATACAGAGGTTATGGCGTTTTTCGATACTTTTTCAGTTGCCCTTAAACAAAAGTGGTTGGAATACTATCAAGCCAACCGTTCTTGGCTAATCCTACACATGACGGTACACAATACCGTTGCTACTCCAGATGGCGGGAGAAGACCAGCCTCGTACCTCATCCTGGGGATTCTGGTGGCCCTTGAGCCAGAACTCCAGCAGTTAATGTTGCCCCTTTCCATGTTGAAGGCGGACGCAGATAGTCTTCTTGAGGTATTAGGCTTAAATTTTGACCCCGATCTGGCTTTGGGTTTGGAGTCCACCGTCACGCCCGTGGTTTCTACTCCTGCCCCTAGTGTTGCCGCGCCCGTGGTTTCTACTCCCGCGAAAGTGGAACCCGTTTCGGCTCCGGCCCCTAGTGTTGCAGCATCCATCCCAGTTGCAGAAACCAAAACTGAACCCGTTTCGGCTAAATCGAGTGATGTGGCATCTGTCGCGACACCCGCGGTTGAAGAGAAAACGGAGTCGGAATCCAAGAAATCCGGTAATATCGGTGGCATGGTTGCCGCGGGTGTTGGGGGTGCGGCTTTGGGTGTCGCGGGTATCGCGGCGGCGACGGCTCTCCTCGGTAAATCCGAGCAAGAGGAAGAGGAAGAAGAGTCTGATTTAGGTGGTTTAGGTCTTGATGATGAAGAAGAAGCCGCGTCCGACTTAGGTGGTTTAGGTCTTGATGAGGAAGAAGAGTCTGACTTAGGTGGTTTAGGCCTTGATGAGGAAGAAGAATCCGCGTCTGACTTAGGTGGTTTAGACCTTGATGAGGAAGAAGAATCCGCGTCTGACTTAGGTGGCTTAGGCCTTGATGAGGAAGAAGAATCCGACTTGGGTGGCTTAGGCCTTGATGAGGAAGAAGAGTCCGACCTGGGTGGCTTAGGCCTTGATGAGGAGCAAGAAGATGAGGAGGAAGAATCCGACTTGGGTGGCTTGGGTGGCTTAAATCTTGATGACGCGGAAGAAACCGTGTCTGATTTAAGAGCCTTCGACTCCGATGAGGAAGAAGAGTCTGATTTGGGTGGCTTAGGTTTTGATGATGATAAGGATGAGTCTTCTGATGATCTTTTTGGCTCCGCGGAGGATGATTTTGTCGCCGAGGATATTCCTGATCCTTTTGGAGAAGATTCAGATGATGACGATGATGATGGTTTGGGCGGTCTCGACTTAGGGGACGATGATGATTTTAATTTATCTTCGTCTGATGAGTTGGATGAGATGGATCTAGAGGGACTGGGCGACTCTGAAGATTCCGATGATGATCTTGATGGGCTCGGTGACTTAGACCTGGAAGATTCCGATGAGGATGCAGAAATTTCTGGCTTCTTGGCAGATTTTAAATAAATTTTTTAGCCTCATCTTCCTGGGGTCAGTCCCTTAAATGGTTTTTCTTTCTTTACCTTTTGGTACTGAGAAAAAACAGGTCTTTGGCTTGTGGATTTTAAGAAGTTATCTGTGGGGTGAATAATCGCTCCCAGACTAATTTCTTAATGATAATTTGACTGGGGTGAGGGTTGACCCTCATCCCGTCAAGTCAACTAAATAATCCTTTGTTCCAAACAAAAAAACTAACCTATTAGGGAGAATACTGAGGCTATGACGGCAACTTTAACTGAACCACAAGCTCTTAATTTTGAGTGCGAAACTGGGAATTACCATACTTTTTGTCCGATTAGTTGTGTCGCGTGGCTTTATCAAAAGATTGAGGATAGTTTTTTCTTGGTTATTGGCACTAAGACTTGTGGCTATTTCCTCCAAAACGCGATGGGAGTGATGATTTTTGCTGAACCTCGTTACGCGATGGCTGAGTTAGAAGAAGGTGATATTTCCGCTCAGTTGAATGATTATGATGAACTTAAGCGTTTATGTTTGCAAATTAAGCGCGATCGTAACCCTAGTGTTATTGTCTGGATCGGCACTTGCACGACGGAAATCATTAAAATGGATTTGGAAGGGTTAGCTCCCAAATTAGAAGCGGATCTTGGTATTCCCATTGTGGTTGCTCGCGCCAATGGTTTAGATTATGCTTTTACCCAAGGGGAAGATACTGTTTTAGCGGCAATGGCTATTCGTTGTCCTGATAAAGCTCCTGTGACAGAAGGTGAAAAGGCCGAACGCAATGCTATTCAAAAACTCCTCAATTTTGGTAAGAAAAAAGAGGATGTCGCGGAGGAAGAGTCTGAATATGTGAAACATCCGCCTTTAGTGTTATTTGGTTCCCTCCCTGATCCGGTGGTGACTCAATTAACTTTAGAATTGAAGAAACAAGGGATTAAAGTTTCTGGTTGGTTGCCTTCTAAGCGTTACACTGAATTACCTGTGATTGAAGAAGGTTATTATGTGGCAGGGGTAAATCCTTTCTTATCTCGTACTGCTACGACTTTAATGCGTCGTCGGAAGTGTAAGTTAATTGGTGCGCCCTTCCCCATTGGTCCTGATGGCTCTCGCGCTTGGATTGAAAAGATTTGTTCTGTATTAGGAATTGAACCGAAGGGTTTAGATGAGCGGGAAAAACAAATTTGGGCTTCTTTGGAAGATTATCTTCAGTTAATTCGTGGTAAGTCTGTTTTCTTCATGGGAGATAATTTGTTAGAAATTTCTCTGGCTCGTTTCTTGATTCGTTGCGGGATGACTTGCCCGGAAATTGGTATTCCTTATATGGATAAGCGTTATCAAGCTGCTGAGTTAGAGTTGTTGCAGAAAACTTGTCAAGAAATGGGTGTTCCGACTCCGACAATTGTGGAGAAGCCTGATAATTATAATCAGTTACAACGGATTTATGATTTGGGTGTGGATTTGGTGATTACGGGAATGGCTCACGCGAATCCTTTGGAAGCTCGAGGGATTAATACAAAATGGTCCGTGGAGTTTACTTTTGCTCAGATTCATGGCTTTACTAATGCGCGTGATATTTTGGAGTTGGTAACTCGTCCTTTGCGTCGGAATAACGCGTTGAAGGATTTGGGTTGGGATAAGTTGGTGAAGGAAGAGGCGAAGGTTTAATTAGTTTTACTTTTGTGTTAGTAAAAACCCTGGTTTCTTGATGAAACTGGGGTTTTTTCTTGGTTAGGTTGAAAATTGATAGGTTGAAATGGGTGCAATATGAAGGGAAATGATCGCTTTTTTTTACCGCAGATAAACGCAGATAAACACAGATAGGTGAGAAAATTATGTGTTTTTTTGATGAACCACAAAGGCACAAAGCACACAGAGGAAAGAGCATTAAGTTAAGTGTTAATCTGAGGGGAAAAGATGCGCGATCATTTTTTTTCCACCGCCACGCGCCTCAACACAGATAGGTGAGAAAATCCTGTCTTTGATGAAAGAAACACAAAGGCACGAAGACACAAAGGAAATCGCCTTAAGTCAAGTGTTAATGAGATGGGAAAAGATGCGCGATCGCGTGTTTTTTTAACCGCAGATGTAGGCGAAGCCTTCCCGTAGGGTACACAGATAGGTGAGAAAATCCTGTGTTTGATGAAACACGAAGGCACAAAGACACAAAGGAAATCGCCTTAAGTCAAGTGTTAATCTGAGGGGAAAAGATGCGCGATCGCGTGTGTGACAGTACATTCCCGTCTTTTTTTTCTTGACATTAACGCCAAAATATGCTAGAAAAAAAAGATAAAAATGATGACAAACTGAGTCGGCTCATCAATGAAAAAATATGTTGACCAAATACATCCAATTGGCAATGCACCAAGCAACTTATGAGTTGCTAGAAGATACTACATTTTATGGAGAAATCCCTGGTTTTCCAGGTGTCTATGCTAATGCTGAAACCTTAGAAAAATGTCGTGAATTATTACAAGAAGTTTTGGAAGGCTGGATTATTTTAGGATTAAGATTACAGCATTCTTTACCTGTTATTGATGGTATTGACTTGACACCACAAAAGGAGGTTGCTTAATGCCAACTTTTGGACCTATTAAACGTCAAGTATTGATTCGTAACTTGAAAAAACTAGGGTTTGAAGGACCTTTACCGGGTGGGAATCATCAGTATCTGGTTAAAGGATTATTAAAAGTGTGGATTCCTAACCCACACCAAGGCGATATTAGTCAAAGTTTACTTGCTAGAATTTTATGTCAAGCTAATATTAGTAGGGATGACTGGGAAAGTCTTTGATGTGCGATCATAATGCTTTTTTTACAACGATGTTATCCTTGGTTAACAACTTTTTTTTGCTCAACCACAAAGGCACAAAGCACACAGAGGAAATAGCCTTAAGTCAAGTGTTAATCAGAGGGGAAAAGAAGCGCGATCGCGCTTCTTTTTCCCTAAATTTCTTCTGTATCCTTTTGTAATTGATAATTCACTTGTTCTAAAAATCGCCAAGTGATTAATAATTGGGTAAACCTTGTCGCAGATACTCGCTCATTTTCATCCCTCGGTAAGGCTTCATCAATGGGGATTCCTGTATAATTGACTATGTTTTGTTGTAATTCCGCGATCGCGTCTTCGGATAAGACTCCATCAATGTGAATAATATTAACCGCTTTTCCCCAATAAATACAAGGTACTGTGGCTAAGAGAAAAGACGGTTGACTTGAACCTAATAATCCCGCTAAATTGAAAGGGAAGGCTAAGGTTGGTAAAGGTAAAAGTGCTGGTTGCACAATTAATTCTACTTTATAATAATTACTGGGTAATTGTCCCGTAAATTGCTGACGGGAAAAGTCTTTCAAGCTACTTGGGAAAATCTTGATAACGACATTTGCCGCGGTTTTTTGAAAGTCGATCCACCGTTTTGACGCGGCTTCCCTTTTTAACATTTCTTCTAATAATGCTTCCGCACTATGTCCCCGTTTTTTCACATCCCTTTCATATTTCCATTGCCATTTCACCTCGTGATCGGGGTCAACATATATGCTAAAATCTAATAAGGGTAAAAATTGTGGATATAATGTGTGTAATCCTTCAATGATAATTATCGGTGTCGGTGATAAGGGACGAGGAGGATCGAAATCTCCCGTAGCATGATTATATATAGGAATTTCGACACTTTTTCCCTGTTTTAATTCGCGTAAATGTTGTTCCAGTAAGTCTAAATGATTCGCGTCGGGATCAAGGGGAAATCTCCCACTTATTTTTCTTTGTTCTCGATTTTCTTTATGATAACCATCCATCTCAATCGTGCTGACTATATCCCCTCCAATTAGTTCTCTAATTCCATTACTATAAGTCGTTTTTCCACTCCCACTGTCTCCGCATACTCCTATTATCATGGGTTGACGTAAATCTTGAAGTCGCGATCGTAAGGGGGCACTCTTTCGTTTGAAAAAATTTGAGTCAATTTGCAGCACCATGATTTTTACCTCGTTTCGGGATTTTAATGATTAGTTAAAGGGGTTAAAGTTAAACTTCCTGTTTCGGGAAATCCTAACTCATTCGCGGGACCGAATTGCCAATGTTGTTGATAGTGATTCAAGAAATTTTGACCAATAATTCCATCGACTCCTAAGATGTCTAAGGTTTTATTTTCTAAAATTACTGAGTCTAATTTCTTCACTTCATTTTGTCCCAGGGTTACGCGATCGAGTGTGATTTGTTTTCCGGGCTCATTACCGCAAAAACCTTTCACGTCTATATTTTTTGCTTGAGCCGTATTTAAGGACAATTTACCCAATAAACGATTAGATAATACCATAGAATCTGCACCTGTATCAAGGAGAAATTTAAAGGGCCCGACACCATTAATTTTAACTTCTGTCGTCATTACTCCTAGTGTTCCTTTTAAGGGAATACCCCCGGAAACTATCGGTTTAGGGGGTAATAATTTTAATTCTAGGGTTTGGGGATTAATGATAACATCAAAGTTTTTCAAGAAATCCAAACCTAATACTCCTGATGCTTCCCCAGGAATTGATGTTTTTGGTAATCCCATTCCATTCATCCCTTTAACTTGTGCCTGATTCACTGATAAAGGGGGTAAACTATGTACAGTCGCAGTGACTTGGGAGCAATTATTTCCCACAACAAAATAGGCTAAAATGTCACTGGGTATTCGGTTTCCTTTTAATCCCAATGCCTCGGCTATTTTACTGTCAATTATAGAATTAGATGCACCTGTATCGAGAATAAATTTTTGGTGAGTTTCTCCGATTTTTACCGGAATTGTGAATAAGTTACTCTTCGTTAATGGTTCTAGTTTTAGGGTGGATTCCCCTTGACTTTGGGTTTTAGGGAGGCTGATGCCTGTGCTTTTTATTAGGGTTGTCATCCGTTGATTGGCATCGGGGCGAATTTTTCCATTTTTATCTAAAATTACAACTCTGATCACGCATTCCATTGCAGAAGATTGCAATTCTTCCGGGGTTGGTTTTTGGGGATTTGCTACTTTCTTTATGACGCAATCTGTTATTTCTTGCATCATTTCTTGACTCACTGGTGCGAGTCTTTTTGGTGTTTCTTGTGCCAATAGGGGAAAGGATGTTACGAGAAATACACCCCAAACTGAAGCCATCAGATAAGGATTCATCATTGTGTTTTTTTGCTTTATTTGGTACTCTAGGGTATTACCTTACAGAGTGAAGTATTTACTATAAACTATTATCGCTCGATCGCGCTTTTTTTTCTTGACTTGGCGGAAAGGTTAAGAAATTACCAAAAGCTCCAATACTCTGATAGGTTCGTCCATCAATTTCTGTGGTATATACACTAAGAATAAGAAAATTATCGCGTTTGGTTGCATTATCTATGAATCTTTCTATGTTATGTCTTTGGGAGGTGACTACTGTTTGGCAAACACTGACTAAACTATCAGCTATATTTCCCAAAACATCAGGAATTTTTGACTGATTACAAATGGATTTTTTGATTTCGCTGGCTAATTGCTGGGAGGCATAACTGAGGTATTCTTGTCTAGGCGGATTTGTCATTCCCATGATACCCCCGATGAGCATTAACGCGATCGCGCCTTTGCCGATATTGACACCATTATTTTGAGATTTTACAGGAGCGGAAGACACATTTTTGTCACTAATCATATTTTTACCTAACCTCACCGAGTTCTATTATAGCAGAAGAAAGAAGGAAGAAGGAAGAAGGAAGAAGGAAGAAGGAAGAAGGAAGAAGGAAGAAAAAGGGTTTCCGCAATTAATAACGTCTATACGTCTTAGCATAGCCCTATATATCTCTTTCTTCTGTATACACATCCCTCATGAGAATTTTCGGAAAATCTTGAGAGCTTATACCATTTCACTTTAAGGTTTATCGCAATTATTATATGTTTATATGGCAATAACGCGCCTACAGCAATAGCAATAACGCGCACTTCCTTTCCTATCATCATTTTGGTGAAATGGTATTAAGTGTTAGGTTATAGGGGAACGCGATCGCGTCCCCCCACTTCTTCCCTCTTCCCTCTTCCCTCTTCCCTCTTCCCTCTTCCCTCTTCCCTCTTCCTTCTTCCTTCTTCCTTCTTCCTTCTTCCCTCTTCCCTCTTACTTCTTCCTTCTTCCTTCTTTCTTTTTCCTTCTAACTAATCTTTATAGCGATCGATTTCGCGTTGTAATTCTTCAATTTGGCGACGGAGAGATTCCACTTCTTCATTATTAATAGATTCATCGGCTTTAACTTCAACCGAACCCTCCGCGACAGCACGTTTATAATTACCAAGGCGAATTTGTCGATAGTCTTCGGAATTTGCCCAATCTTGTAAATAACGCAAACGTTCGACGGGGAAAGGATGAGTTAACATTGTACCTTGTCCACCATTATAAAGCAAAAATTTATAGACTTGATTGAGACTATCTTGATCAAGTTCTTGATAATTATCGGACTGACGAATAAACTCATCTAAACTGCATTCATTGGCATATTTATTACTCACTCCTGCTAGTTTCATCATCGTTTTCATCACACTTTTCAGATCGTCCGTCACTAACAATGCAGCGCGATCGGCCGATAATTCTGCTTTACGCCGCCATTCGTAAAAGGCAAAAATTAAACCACTACCAACTAAATTACCAATGCCAAAAGTCAGTTCACCAATTACCGCGGCGACACTCATCGCCCAAATCGCCATTTGAGTTAAAATGGGATGACCACATTTTATATGTCCTAATTCATGGGCAATTACTACTCGTAATTCATCCTCATTTACTAAGTCTAATAAACCAGTATTTAAGATGATATAGGGTTGATTTTTACCCAGAGAGTACGCGTTTACTTCAGGATTTTGCGAGACAAATAAAGAAGGCTCAGGAAAGACATCAAGATCGCGGATACATTCGCGAAAAATATGATAAATGCTCGCGTATTGACGCGGACCTACTTGAATACTATTACCCAAATGATAGACAAATTGGGGACGCTCGTAGAAAAATTCCACAAACTTACTCGCGATTAAATCAAATCCGGGGACACTGCGTAAGGTGGCCTCCGCTTGGCGATCAAGGGGATGCTGAAAGGCTTCGCTGGAAATTCCAGTATATGTTGGCATAGGTTTAGCAACTCCAATATAACTTACAAAGCTTTTGCACAGTCTCCCCATGAGGGGCTGATGGGCATCTGATTTTCAGAAACTCATACTCTATATAATAGATGGTTTCCTCATAATTTGCTTCATTCCTGTCATCAATTGGGACGTTTTTTTTTCTGTTATCGCGATCGCGTTCGTCTCACGCCATGTTATGATACCAAACGACAAGGGTGGACTTCCTTGGAAAAGTTGGCCCCTTTACAGCAAAACCCGATGGGTAAACGGAACTGCTTATGAGTGATTTTTCGGTTCCCAAAGTGGCAAAACCTGATCACGTTTTAGTAGTAGATGATACAGTAGATAATCTGCTTTTGGTACAATCCCTTTTAGAAGAAGAGGGATATGAAGTTGCTCTTGCCGAAAATGGTTATTCGGCATTAGAAAAAATTATCACGTCACCGCCGGATTTGATACTGTTAGATGTGATGATGCCTGACATGAATGGTTATGAAGTTACTCAGCTTATTCGGAGAAATAGTCAATTACCTTTTATTCCCATTTTGTTAATCTCTGGTTTTGATAGCACAAGTGTTGTCCAAGGATTAGACGCGGGGGCTGATGATTTTATCCGCAAACCTGTGGAAATAGATGAATTATTGGCAAGGGTACGATCACTTATTCGTTTAAAACATACGGTAAATGAACGAGATAAAATGGCTTTGCAAAGAGAAGACTTTGTTTCTCGTTTAACCCACGATTTACGAACACCTCTGATCGCGGCGGATCGCATACTCAATTTAATGATTCAGGGGATATTTGGTGAGATATCTCCGATTATGCGGACAAGTCTTATCACCCTGATTCAGAGTAATCTCAATCTCCTAAATTTAGTTAATATGTTACTGGACATTTATCGCTATGAGGCGGGGGCAAAATCTCTTTCTTTTCAAGCTATTGATTTGGGGAAATTGCTCTCGACTGTGGTGCAGGAATTAGAACCTTTGGCGACGGCGAAAAATCTATCAATTTTACTAGATTTGGGAGAACGCGATCGAGAGTTTACAGAGGGAATGAAGTCCCTCATGGGCGATCGCCTGGAATTACATCGTCTTTTTACTAATTTAGTCGGAAACGCGATTAAATTTACGGAAAAGGGTTTTATTCAAATCAGTGTAACACTGTTGGATTTTCCCACGAATTTATCTGCAACCATACCTGGTTTAAAAGCTTTGACTATTGAAGTAGCCGATACGGGTTATGGAATTTCTCCCGAAGAAAAAAAGTCCTTATTCGAGCGATTTCGTCCGGGGAAACATAAAGGTTCAGGTACAGGATTAGGATTGCATTTATGTCGCCAAATTGTGGAAGCACATCATGGTATTATTGAAGTTAAATCTCAAATTGGTCTGGGTAGTATATTTACGGTTTATTTACCCGTAAAGACTATGAAAAAAGACCCAAAATAGCTCATCTTTATCTGTCTAATTAATAACGTAATATGTTTGATTGTCCTGTCTGTGCGGCCCAATACCAAATAGTTCCTGATTTTTGTACGTTATGCGGTTGGGAACTTTCACCTTTACCAAATTTTTCTGATGAGTCGATTAATCATTTATTAGCCCAAAAAGAACTCATACGAGTCTATTGGGCTCAACAAATTTGGGACAATTATACTCGCATTTTTTCGGAAAACAAAAAGAGCTCAAAACAAACAAAAAAAAAGAGGGAAAAACAATCCAAAAAACAACTTTTATTTCGCTTAAATGAATTAGAAACTCATTTTAATAAGTCCGCCATAGAACAAGCAAATTTAGAGTCTAAATTAGACTGGGTTATTTCTCGTTTAGAACAAATTAAACCGGAAGAAATTTCTCAGACTTTAGTGAGTTTAGAAAACACGATCGCGTCTTTTTCTCAGCCCACACCCTCTCTCTCGGAATCAGGCATAGATTATAAACCATTAATGCAATTGTTATCTAAGGAAAAATGGCGTAACGCGGATGAAATGACTTGGGAAATTCTCCTCCAATTAGCATGGCGTAAAGAAGAAGGGTCCCTCAGTCTCGATGATATTAATAATTTCCCCGTGACGGATCTTCGCACAATAAATCAACTATGGGAATATTATAGTCATGGACGGTTTGGTTTAAATATTCAACAACGTATTTGGCAAGAGGTTAATTATGAATATACAGACTTTTGCGATCGCGTAGGATGGCTTGATAAAGATAAAAATTGGCAATATTATGAAGAACTAAGTTTTAGTGGAAAAGCCCCCGAAGGGAATCTACCCATATTAGCATGGCGACGTAGAGCCTGTTATGGTATTGGGCAACATCAAGCTAAAGACAATTTTGCCGCGTGGATGTTTAAATTTTACTCCTGTCAAGAGGGCAACGCATAAAAAAATCGTAATAGGCTTGACATCACAATCATTTTCAACTATAATCAGGATAGGATTTAAAACTGACATAACAAAACAGGAAAAAAACATGAGTGAATCCATTGAAAAATTCAGTAATCTGTTACGAGAAAAAGTCAACTTGCTCGAAGGTAAGTTAGAACAGGTGAAATCAACGATTGAGTCAGCCAGTAAGGAAACTGAAGCGACAATTCGGACTAAGTTAGATGAAGCCAAGTCCACTTTAGAATCCAAGAAAAAAGAGGCTGAAGAGGCTAAATCTCAACTAGAAGAACGTCTGGAAAATCTCAAGGATGACGCGAAAGCTAAGGTGGAAGACTGGAAAGAAAAACGAGAGCAAGAAAAACTCTTACATCGTGCTGAAAAAGCTGAAGAATATGCCGCGGCTGCTATTGTTTTGGCTGCGGCCGCGATTCAAGAAGCGGAAGTCGCCACTTTAGAGGCGATCGAAGCCCGACACACGGCGGACGCGGCCTTGGGTCCTGAAGCCTAAACTCTTTTCAACCTAGGTTTAAATCCCATTATTGGGAAAGGGTTATTAGTTAATAATAACAAATAATAACCCTGGGTCAAAAAATCTTGATTTCTTCTTTTTGATAGATAGTTTGAACGATCATAAACCACCACCCGATCGCGTTGTAAATCTCAAAATCCCCCACCCAATTCTGGATATCTGAGAAAAACGGGATCGGGTTTTATATATAGTGCGTAATTATGATTACGCACTATAGTGTCGATTTTTCAGAGGTAAAACTTGTGGTACAGGCATCTTGCCTGTGACAGGCGGTTCCACATTTACATCTCATTTAAAAATGCTATATATAACCTATATTGATGTGAACTGAAAACCTCTATCTATATTTTCGGGCTATGACTTCTGGATTGGCGCGATCGCTTCTGGATTGGCCCTACTGGTTGTTGCTTCAATAATATCTAAGCTTGTCCCGATTTTTAGGCCTAATTTCTTCTGGGCATTACCACCATTAAGGGCTATTTCTAGCCAACCATGAGAACCGATTAACATAATTAATTCTCCGGTTTTTGTGTCATTATAAGTATGACCAAGGGGCAGAGAAATGCTAAATTTTGCTTGGGTATTTTTGACTATCTTAGAGATATTTATGATGACATTTCCTTTTTTTTCGGGGAAAAAATTACCCGGAATATTGGTGATTAAATTGCCAAAATGATCCACATATTGAATACAACCTTTAAAGCCTTTTTCTGTCTTCTCACAAGTGGGAAGAGGTAATGTAATGAGACTTTCTGGCTCGATCGCGTCTCCTAATTGTTCTAAACTTATACCACGGGCAAGATGAGCCCCCACCGTCGCAAAGATATCTCGTCCATGAAAAGTGGAACTCGGATGAGGTGTGCGCCAATATTTAGAGTTAGTTAATTCCACAACTTTGAGGGGTTTTTCTTGACTTAATATTCCACTAAATAAACCATTATCGGGACCGACGAGAAACCCCTGGGAAAATTCGATCGCGATCGGCCGTCGTTTTGTCCCCACACCGGGATCAACAACAGCAATAAATACCGTTTCCGGTGGAAAATAGGGATAAGCATCCATCAGACAAAAACGTGCCGCGATAATATCCTGGGGTGGGATATCATGGGTAATATCAATCACAGATAATTGGGGGTTAATTTGCGCGATCACGCCCTTCATTACCCCCACATAGACATCCTTTAAACCAAAATCCGTTAACAGCGCGATCGCACGGTTGATAAACATAGTAAAATATTAGGTATTAAATATTCCGACTTAATATTAAGTCATTGTTGTGCTATAATAAACTCAAACACGAAGAAAAACCTCCTACGATTTCTGATAATATGGTGGAACAACATAAGCCTCAATATTCCATTGCTTGGATTAACAAAATGGCCGAAATCCCCCAAAATGCGTGGGATGCTTTGGCGATGCCCCTTCAAACTCCTTTTTTAGAATGGGAGTGGTTAAATAATTTAGAAACATCGGGAAGTGCTACAGCTAAAAACGGTTGGTTGCCTTATCATTTGACAGTATGGCGCGATCGAAATTTAATCGCGGCGGCCCCTCTTTATCTCAAAGGACATAGTTATGGTGAATTTGTTTTTGATCATCAATGGGCTGATTTAGCCAATCGTTTAGGCATTCAATATTATCCTAAATTATTAGGCATGACTCCCTTTACTCCCGCGGAAGGTTATCGTTTTTTAATTGCCCCCGATGAAAATGAAGAAAATTTAACCGAATTAATGGTAAATGCCATTGATCATTTCTGCGATAATAATAAAATTTCTGGTTGTCATTTTCTCTATGTTGATCCCCAATGGCGATCGCGGATCGAACAATTTGGCTTTACCAGTTGGTTACATCATAATTATATTTGGCAAAATCAAGGGTATCAAGATTTTGATGATTATTTGGCGATGTTTAACTCCAATCAACGCCGCAATATTAAACGAGAGAGAAAAGCCGTTGAAAAAGCAGGATTACGGATGGAAACCCTTACGGGTGATGAGATTCCCCATGCGCTATTCTCTCGAATGTATCACTTTTATGAAAATACTTGTGATAAATTTGGCTGGTGGGGAAGTAAATATTTAACTAAGACTTTTTTTGAAGATTTATATCATAATTATCGTCATCGTGTCTTATTTGTCGCGGCTTATAGCACACAAGATGAACGCGTGCCGATGGGAATGTCATTTTGTATTAATAAACGCGATCGGCTCTATGGACGTTATTGGGGAAGTAGTCAAGAAATAGATTGTTTACACTTTGATGCCTGTTATTATAGCCCCATTGAATGGGCCATTAAAAATGGAGTGCAAATTTTCGATCCGGGTGCAGGAGGAAGTCATAAAAAACGGCGAGGTTTTCCCGCGTTACCAAATCATAGTGTCCATCGTTTTTACCATAGTCGTCTTTCCCAAATTTTGCAGTCTTATATCAGTCAAATTAACGAAATGGAGCAAAAAGAAATCGACGCGGTTAATGGGGAATTACCCTTTAATATTAGTTGATAAGTGTAGGTGGGGTTGAAAAAGGGGATAATTATGATTATTCAGTGTTATTTTCAACCCAACCTACTTCTAAGAATGGTGATTTTTAATGTAAGAATACGGCACCATTTTCGTAAACTTCCAAGGACTTCGTATCAATGTTAAAATCATTAGTGGTAGTAAAAGTCACTTGTAAAAGTCCGGGTGTATCTGTTGCTTGGGGACGCACCAACAAAAAGCCACCATCAGGACGTTGATAGGTAACAGTAATGGGGATTTTCAGGCCTTCTAATAATACTTGAGATTGTTCGCCTAAAGTGCGTTGTTGAGTGTCACCAATGACTTGATAATTAATCAAAGAATTGGTAGAATTGACCAATTTAATTGTGATTTTTCCTTCCTTTGCCACAATTCTAGCACTAGGGTTAGGAAAACGTGGGGGCGCTTCCGATTTTTGGGGACTAGATTGAGTGCTTGTTGGTTGGGCTTTAGTCGGTTGTGTCGAGTTTGGTTGGGCTTTGGTTGGTTGTGTCGAGTTTGGTTGGGCTTTGGTTGGTTGCGTTTGAGGAGGTGGCCCCCCCGCGTAAACCTGAGTCGTCAAACCGAGAATAAGACTCCCACTGAAAGCCAAAAGCAGACTAAGATTTCTTTTGAGGGACTGTTTGGGTTGAAACATTAATATTACCTACAATTTTCCAAAATGTTCTCAATCATCAATTTTATACAGTATAAATGATATTTTTCAGTGAAGATGGTATTATTTATCCTTCTTCCTTGATTTTAGCATTAACGGGTAAACTTATGATCACAGTAGTACCTTGATTAAGGTGACTGTCGATGCGAATTTGGCCTTGATGATTTTCGACAATGGCTTTGGCAATGGCTAACCCTAAACCGGAACCCGCAACACTGCGATTTCGGGCAGGATCGACTCGATAAAATCGATCAAATAAATGCTCGATCTCGTCTGCTGGTATGCCTATTCCTGTATCTGTGATTTTCACTTGTAATATTGATAGCAAGGATGAGCTATTGCGCTTGTATTTAGTAATGCTTTCTAATGCAATTTTCACTTGATTTTGATCAGTCCCGTATTGCAAAGCATTACTAATTATATTAGTAAATAATCGGGCTAATTGATCCCAATCTCCATAGAGGGTAAAATGTTCTTCTGGAGTGGGAGGATCGATGATTTCTAAGGTGATAGTAACCCCTTGAGAGAGCGCGATCGCGTTTTGTTCTTCGATCACTTCCATTAATAAGGCATCAAGGGGAACTTCTTCGAGTTGTGATTGGATTATACCACTATCTTGTCTAGCTAAAAATAATAAATCATCGACTAATTTGCCTAATCGTCGTGTCAGTCTTTCAATTAATTGTAATTGTTGAGATTGTTGTGGCTCAAGATTACCTTCGGCAAGGGCGACTTGCACATTGGTTTGAATACTCGCGATCGGACTGCGTAATTCATGGGAAGCATCCGCGGTAAATTGTTTTAAATGTTGATAAGATTGGCGCACGGGTTCCATTGCTAAACCCGATAAAAACCAACCGATTCCGGCAACGGAAATCACCATTAAAATCGTCCCTAAACTTAACTCTAAAATTAATTCTTGAATCGGTTTACTTACTTCAAACCAAGGATGACTCACTCGCAGATATCCTAAAACTTGTCGTCCTTTTTCGACGCGATCGGTAACTTGTCTTAATACTAAAGGGAGAGGAGAATTGTTTTTATTATTATCAATTTTAACCGTTTCACCAATACGGTTAGGATGTAAAGGAATATCAAGAGGTTCCGCCAAAGTTGACCAAATTAAAACCCCCGTCGGACTAAACCATTCTAAATCAATATGATCATCTTCTACCGGATCATTATTATCAGGAAAACTCGCTTCTATATTCACCTTAAATTGTCCACCTAATCTCACAGGTGACATGGCGGCAGGGGTGTCTAAAGGCTCAATCACCAGCGATCGTTCCACAATTTCCACAACATGATTTAAAGTATCATCAATACGTTCAATTAAGGTATTACGAACATAAAGATAGAAACCCGTAGCAAATAATAATAATAAAATAGCCGTCACACCAGTGTACCAAATTGCTAAACGCCGTCGAGTAGTTTGAAACATAATTTAGGTAATAGGGAATGGGTAATAGTAGGTTGGGTTGAGGGAACGCGAAACCCAACACTTTAATAATTAATATAGCGTTTCTCAGTAATAGTAGGTTGGGTTGAGGGAACGCGAAACCCAACACTTTAATAATTAATACCAGAGGGACGAAAATATAGCAAGTCTAAATCATTCATAAAGATTTGTAGGCCCCTATGTCTACCCCTCATCAATCGGGGCAACCACGGGGGGATTGCCCCGACAAGATTTCACAATTCATTTAGACGCGATATTGAGGTTGAAACTCGTGGAGAGTCAATCTGTCATAAAATATTGTTATCCTTAATCAAGATTCTCAGGCTTATGGATATCTCCAAATGGCCAAAGGGCTTGCCTTATCCTACCTCATGGCTGAGAGCGATCGCGTTAAGCGTAAGCTTTTTCGGCATCATCTATTTATTCTGGCAACAAAGGAGAAGCGCCGCGGATATAGGCTCTTTAATTCTAGTTGCCTGGTTTTTTCAAATTCCCCTCATGGCTGGTTGTCACTATGGCGCAGTGCAACTGGTGGAGCGCCTAGAAAAATTACGCTCTAATTCCTCCCAAAATGTAAGTCAGGGGGGCTCATGGCAACACTGGAAAGAAGGATTCGCGGGATTTTTAATACTCTTTATCGCACTGCTTGTAACCGGACCGATTGCCAATGCTCTTGTACCTATTTCTTGGACTAATTACTACTTTTACTGGTGGGATTACTACTACGGAAATATAGAGAAACCACTTATCGTCTATGGGATACTGAGCGCGATCGCGTCGGCTTATTTCTACTATTGGAAAATACCCAGCAAAATTAAATATCTTGTCATTTTCTGTTGGCCCCTCATAGCTTCTTTCCTGAAATCCCAAGTAATTTTATTAATTCCCGTAATTACCAGTATTCCCTTTTTAGCAATAGGAAAATTAGCCCTATCAAAATTATCCGATGCTCCCTTGGGCTTAACAACTTTCTTGTTAATATTAGGTTGGTTTTGCACAACAATTGCAGCATTCGCGACGATTCATTACTACACAGCTCACTGGTTAAACTGGGTAGCCAAATGGTGGCCGCAAAGCTTTCCTGGGTATAATCAACTTCAGCAAAAAAAGGTTCAAAAACACCACGCGTCAGTTAATACAAAATTAATTTATCACGAAACCAGTTGGAATTTAGCAAGTCTCGACTTCATTGTAATGATTTATGCCAACGTGCTGACTAGCCTAATTTCCTTGCCCATAATTTTTCAGTCTTTTGAGAAAAGTTCTAGCCCAAAAGACGCGGCTTTATACATCACAGTTTTGATAGTAATTACCATTAATTTGTGGCACTTTTGGGGACGCGATCGCGCCAGGAAGATCATGTCGAAAAACCTCGCGAAGACAGCCCCAAAAAATCAGTCAAAAACTAATACAAAAGCCAAGACACCTCAAAAGCCACAGTCACCTTTATATCCCATTGATTCTATAGAAGTTGAGCTCAATGAAATGAGTGCTGATTTCGGAATGACTTTAATGAAGCCCGTCAGAAAAAACCCAAACCCCGATGAAACTAAATGGTATGTTTTTCGTGGAGGTAAATCGGAAGGACCTTACACCAGAAACCAATTGTGGTTAGCACGAAGAATTACGGCGAGATCCAAAGTGCGTAGAGAGAATGAAACAGAATGGACGATCGCGGGTAAAATTCGCGAATTAAAAGACTTTCTTAAACCTGAAAAATAACAGAGAATCAGATATCGCGGTTTTCCCTTAAATGGAATAAAAATTCTAGCTTTCTTTCTTCTGACTTAGTGCCTTAGTGCCTTAGTGTTTAATTACTTCTGACTTAGTGCCTTAGTGCCTTAGTGTTTAATCACTTCTGACTTTGTGCCTTAGTGCCTTAGTGCCTTAGTGTTTAATCACTTCTGACTTTGTGCCTTAGTGCCTTAGTGCCTTAGTGTTTAATTACTTCTTCCTTCTTCCTTCTTCCCTCTTCCTTCTTCCCTAGGATAAACGATAATGTAAAAAGACTTCTTGATCAATATTAATAACTTCTAAAAGTTCTAAACGGGGGGCAACGTCAGCAAAAAAACCCGAACCTTCCACAGGTGTCGGTGCATTAACTCCTCCGAAAATTAAAGGACAAATTGTTAACCACAATTCATCAATTAAATGAACTTCTAGCAAAGACGCGACTAATTCACCTCCTCCTAAAACTGCTAACCTTTGTATGCCTAATTTTGCCAACTGTTGAAAGGCATTAATCCAGTCTATTTTATGATTGTGCATTTCTACAAATACAACCCTTTCAAAGAGAGATTCTCGCATTTTTAAGGATGGTAAATGGGGTTCAAATATGGTAGATAAGGCTTGTCCTGTTAATAACCAACGGGGGATAGATTGCTCAAAAAAACGCAAATTAGGATTGATTTTACCTAACCCAGAACAAACAATTTGAATAGGTTGCGGGGGTTTTCCTTGGGTTTCTCTTAATTGTAATAATTCCGGTGAAGAAACGGGTAAAGTTGTCCCATACGCGTGCAGGGTTTTATTACCAAATAATACCGCGTCCATTTTGGCAATTTGTTTTTCCAGATGTAATTTATCATTGGCTGAACCAAAACGGGCAGGCGATCGCGCTTTATCGGCAATTTTACCATCAGCAGTCATAGCTAAAATTGCCGTGGTGTGAGGAACTTTGAGGAAATCAGTCATCTATTTATTTAATTAATTATCAACCCAAACGGTAACGGCGGCTACAGCAATTAACATTTCATCATTTTTATCATTTAATGATGGGATAGCCCGTCCATCGACTACCATTCCTCCTGTTTCTACGATAATAGTTTTTTGTCCAAAAGGAAGCACCGCGAGAACTTCATCTTTTCGCACTTCTTCTGGGTAAGGAACGGCTATTTTTACCTCTACAATCATTTGATTAGGATCGGTTAAACCCGCGACATCCCAAATCCCTAATAACGCGTTATTGCTGATCGCGTTTCTCACCGCCCGAGCCGCCGCGATCGTGGGTTCCTGTCCATGTTGATCGATACCCATTCCCATTTCAATAATAAAACATTTCTTGGTCATAATGTTCTCTTTCTTCTTCTCAAGTTAACGCCCCAAATTATACCACTAACTAGAGGCACTGGTATAAAATCTTAAGGCAAATTTCCAAAAGAGACGAGATAGGGAAAAAAGCGCGATCGCCAAAAGAGCCGCGCCGAAAATCCAACGAATATCACCTTTTCCTAAAATAGCTTCCGCGGGCACAGTTGTTAAAAACGCGACAGGGACAATAAAGGTAAAGAAAAAACGATAAACCATCGGGTAAGCTACCATTGGATAACGTCCCGCTTCTAAAAGTCCCCGTAAGACTTCCGTCACATTATAAATTTTGACAAACCAAATACTTGTCGCCCCTAAGATAAACCAGATACTATAAAGACTTAACATTCCCAATAGTAACGGAATCAATCCCAAGAGATAATTAATCGGGGGGACATTTAATCTTCCTGAAGCATAGAATAAAACAATCAAGCCAAAAATTAAATCCGGTAAACCCCAAGGGGAAACCGTCCGAGTCGAAAGCCAAAATTGGGAACTAATGGGCTTTAATAAGACAAAATCAAGAGTACCTTGTTGAACTTGATCCACTATTTTGTTTAAATTCGGCACTAAAAACGTCGCAGAAAACCCCTGTAAAATCATAAAAATACTTAAAACAATTAAAGCCGATTCCCAATTCCATCCGGCAAAAGTATATCCCGTTCGGTAAAATAAGAATAGACTAAATAGACTCCCCCCCAGATTTCCTAAACTACTGAGAGTCGCGAGCAGAAAATTAATGCGATACTCTAATTCAGCCGCGATCGCGCTCCCCCAAAATTGTTGGATAATTTTTAAGTATTTTGAAATCATATTACCTCGGATTGATGCGGATTTTTTTTACCCGAAACAAGAGTCAAAAAAAATACCGATTTTCTTTATTTACAAAAAAGACGAAAAATGATAGGATAGAAAAATGTCAATACTCCCTAGGGATATTGACTTACTATCCTATCTCACATAGGAATGCCGAAAGGACTGAAACTGTTAATTAAGAAAAAAATCCCATTTTACACCTAATGAAAAGACAAGTAGAAATAGTAGCAGATCGGGAGACCGTGATCGCAAGATCATTAGAAATCATCCTAGAGAAAATAGAAAGCGCGATCGAACAAAGAGGGATTTTTACTATAGCCCTCGCGGGGGGGGGGACACCCAAACCCCTATATGAAAAACTCGCGACTCTGGAATTACCTTGGGAAAAAATGCACATTTTCTGGGGAGATGAAAGATATGTTGCCCCCCAACATCCCGATAGTAATGAAGGAATGGCGCGTCAAGCATGGCTCAATAAAGTCCCCATTCCCCCTAGTAATATTCATCCCATGCCAACGGGGGCCGGAGATCCCGCCTTAGATGCCCAACAACATGACAGAGAATTACAGGAATTTTTCCACATAAACCCCCCAGAAATCCCCAGTTTGGACATCATTTTATTAGGAATCGGTGACGATGCCCACACCGCGTCCCTATTTCCCCATACAGAAGCCTTAAAAGTCGGTGATCGGCTTGTTACCGTAGGAAATAAAGACGGCCAACCCCGTATTACATTTACAGTACCCTTGATAAATCAAGCACAGACAGTAATCTTTATGGTGACGGGAGCCAGTAAACAGGGCGCGTTACAAGAGATTTTTGCAGAAACCGCGGACGAAAATCACTATCCGGCACGACTGATCCAGCCCCAAGGGGAACTATGGTGGTTATTGGATCAGAGTGCAGGGGAAAAACTAGACCTGAAATAACGCGATAAGTTATTGGGAGAAGTCTGCTAGAATTGTCCCAAATCGGTGAAAACCAAACTGTGAAAAATTGCCATCACGTCCCACAGTGACTTATTCGTAACACTACTTGTCAAAAAGTCCACCGAGAAGACAGAAGAGGTTAAGAGTGTAAAACTGCGCGGTGGGCAAAATTTTCCCACTTTGGAAGAAGGACGGTTTTGAGTCCCAAGTGTCCCACTCAAACTCAAGTATGGACAAAATGTTACCACCAACATCTTGTTATACCCCAGGAGTTGCCAACCTATAACAAAATACACACGGAAAAGTTATCATCAACTTTGGAGAAACCTTGTAGAACAAACCAGTCCTTCTTCTGAGGCCGATAGTAAGGAGAAATAAATGATTGTCTGTCCGAATTGCAATCACCAGAATCCCAAGGGAGCCACCCATTGTGAGGCTTGCTATACCCCCTTACCTGTAACTACAAATTGTCCGAATTGCGGGGCAAAAATACAAACCGATGCCACCTTTTGCGGGCAATGCGGTTCTAATTTGCGACCTACAAGATTAACAGAAGAGAGTGAGAGTAATGTGTTATCCGCGGGAGCAATTCCCCCAACCATTGTCTCATCTCCCTTACCAGAGGTAAGCCAACAAAAACCAATGGGAGAAGTCCCGAATCTTCTCCCGACAGCTATTGCAGCACCCGTAGTTAGTGCCTCCGTCATCCCAGTGGCTTCCCCTTCTGCTCAAGGAGAGTCACCGATACCCGGAGCAACACCCACAAAAATTCAACAACAATCGGCACGTTTGATCCATATAGGCAGTAATGCCGTCTTGGATTTACCTCAGAATGTACCCGTGATTCATATTGGCAAACCCAATGATTTAGTACCACCGGATATAGAGGTTTCAGGATTTCCCCATTCTGAAGTCGTGTCTCGCCTTCATGCCGATATTCGCCTAGAAGGAGATGCTTATTTTATTGAAGACGTGGGCAGCTCTAACGGAACATATATTAATAATATTCCCTTACCCAAAGGCAATCGACATCGTTTAAAACCAGGCGATCGCATATCTTTAGGGAAAGGAGATCTAGTTTCATTTGTCTTTCAACTTTCTTAATGACAGACAAGACTAGAAAGCCAAGAGTTACCAAGGATACGAGAAAAATAATAAACCTAAGTCTCCAAGGCTCTTGGGCGATCTACCAACACTCAACACAGCCAATGTGATTAAGCTAACTTTACTACATCCAGTACAATCAATTCCCGTTCGTAGTTGGACGTTTGACAACGCAACCGTAATTCGGATTGGGCGATCGACCGATAATCACGTCGTACTTTATAGTGCAGTCGTTTCTCGTCGTCACGTTGAACTACGACGTAATGGAAGCAATTGGGAAGTCATTAACTTAGGTTCCAATGGCACTTATCTCTCTGACGAACCCATTACCCAAGTTGCCGTTGTCAATGGACTAATTATTCAGTTAGCACGCTCAGGACCGAAAATTTTAATTACTTTAGAAAACCAGGAGTTAAAATCCACTGATGCTAAGGTAAACAGTCGTACTAATCGAAAGTCGGGCAATTCCTCTGATTTGACTGACTCAGATGATGATATGGAAGACCGAACTATTGTCGATAGTAACAAGCGTAGCTTTTTTGAGGGCTTATAGTTGTTGGGGTAGTCTGTCGCGTTCGTGCTACGTCAACACCCGGTACCCAAACCCCAAACATCCCTAACGCGTAGTGGGTATCCGAACCTATCCCTCGCGAGTTTTTATCGGGGAAAGCTACTATGGTAATCCTAAATAGGTTGTGAGAGTTTTCGCTGTGCTTATGTCTGGCACGCGTGCGCCGCAACCATTCCAACGCGAGATACGGGTGCTCCTATTATTAACATTAAATCTGTTACGACTCATCGGGGATTGCTATCGCGTTTCGACTAAAGATGAAGTCTAATTTATTCCCTATTAAGAGTTCCCTAAAACGAGAAAAATCTGTACCTCACAAGTATGAGAATTTCTATATCAGGTGAGCCGTGGTTTTACCACTAAGGCACTAAGGCACTAAGGACATAAAATAGAGTGTCTCGAACAATCACAGAAATTTCCCCCTTTGTGTCTTTGTGTCTTTGTGGTTGATTTTATTTCCCTACATCATTAAGATCGCGTTTCGACTAAAGATGAGGTCTAATTTATTCCCTCTTAAGAGTTAAGAGTTAAGAAAAACGAGAAAACTCCGTACTTCACTATGAGATTTGCTATATACTTGAATTAAATTTTTATTCCTAAGTACCTATTATCTTCAACAATATGTCGGATTTGATTTTATTTTGGCATCGCCGTGATCTACGGATTTCTGATAATATGGGATTGGCTAGGGCGCGGGCTGTTACTCCAAAAGTCCTAGGTGTTTTTTGTCTTGATTTTAATATTCTTAAAGCTGATGATATCGCTCCGGCTCGAGTTTCTTATATGCTCGGTTGTTTGCGGGAACTTCAACAAAGTTATATCGCCAAGGGCAGTGAGTTATTAATATTACAGGGGACTCCCTCTCTAGTTATCCCTAAATTGGCTAGGGTTTTACACGCGAAGGCTGTTTACTGGAATTTGGATGTTGAACCTTATGCACAAGAACGCGATCGCGCTGTTTCTACTATTCTCGCACAAGAAGGAATAGATGTCAAGACTTTTTGGGATCAATTATTACATAATCCTGAAGAAATTTTGACCGGGCATGGAACTCCCTATAGTGTTTATACTCCTTATTGGAAAAATTGGAGTAGTAAAACAAAATCTGCACCTATTCCACCCTTAGAACCTTTTCTGGGGTTAACGGAAAATGAACAAGAAACTGTGAAAGAAATGGGAGTTATTCCCCTTCCTTCTGCCCAGGATTTAGGGTTTTCTTGGGATAAACCTTTGTTTTTAGCACCGGGTGAAAGGGTGGCTCTATCGAAATTAGAACGCTTTGCCGATCGCGTGATTTACGAATACGATGAAAAACGGAATTTCCCCGCGATCGGGGGAACGTCAGAATTAAGTGCCGCGATCAAATTTGGTGTGATTGGTATTCGCACATTATGGCAAAAAACTCTTACAGTTATGGCAAATTGTGATAATACCATACAACGCCAAAATGTGCAAACTTGGCAACAGGAATTAGCCTGGAGAGAATTTTATCAACAAGCTTTATATCACTTTCCTAAATTGGCGGAAAGTCCCTATCGAGCCTCCTTTAAAAATTTCCCTTGGGATAATAATCAAGTAAAGTTTGAAGCCTGGTGTCAAGGGCAAACAGGTTATCCCATAATTGACGCGGCAATGCGACAATTAAATGAGACAGGATGGATGCACAATCGTTGTCGGATGATTGTCGCGAGTTTCCTCACTAAAGACTTAATTATTAATTGGCAATGGGGAGAAAAATACTTTATGCAAAAATTAATAGATGGAGATTTAGCTGCTAATAATGGAGGATGGCAGTGGAGTGCATCCAGTGGAATGGACCCGAAACCTTTACGCATTTTTAATCCCGCGAGTCAAGCACAAAAATTTGACCCCAATGGGGACTATATTCGTCGTTGGGTTCCAGAATTGAAAGGAGTTGATACTAAGGCTTTATTAATGGGTAATATTACGCCTTTAGAAGCGCGATCGCGGGGTTATTTTGTTCCTATTGTTGATCATAATGAACAACAACGACGTTTTAAACAGTTATATCAACAGCAAAAGGCTGAATTTAGTTAGGTAAAAACCGGGTTTATTTACTAAAAATTATCAGAGAAAACCGTTTTTTCAGCAGGTTAAGTGCCAGAAACCGGGTTTATTACCTGATTAGGGGCGAAGCATTCCGGTAGAAAATCTTTCCTTTTAACCAATAGCTTATCTGCCGGAATGCTTCGCCCCTACCGATATATTTGCCAATTGGGGATGCTCCCCTTTTTGTGATCTTCTATTGACTGACTATTTGTTGTCTTTTCTTTGTGTCTTTGTGTCTTTGTGTTTCCCCTAAAAACATACCACTGTAGCATTCCTGAAAAAAAAGTGGTATAATAACCTTCACCTCTAGCCTGAGAGAAAAACTATGAAACCCGTAGAAAATATCTTAGACAAATTAACAAAATTGCAAAATCTGTATCATTATGAAGGAAATAATGATATCTTAAATTTAACATTGGACAAACTGATTGAATATGAAATCAAAAATTCCCAGGAATCTCTGGCGGAATTAAAAGAAGAGTTACAAGTTTATGAAAGTAAGTATAAACTATCATCTGAGGAATTTTACCGTCGCTTTCACCGAGGAGAATTTGGTGATAAACTAGATTTAGTTGAATGGAGTATTTTTTATAAAATGTG
Organism: Cyanobacteriota bacterium; assembly: GCA_041172365.1. Lineage (GTDB taxonomy): Bacteria > Cyanobacteriota > Cyanobacteriia > Cyanobacteriales > Microcoleaceae > JBEDKD01. The sequence goes on from JBEDKD010000399.1 coordinate 29,445, forward strand.
GGTGTCTGCCCAGGAAAGATTGCAAATTTTAGAGGGGGATTGAAGATGAAACCACAGGAGTATTTAAACTTTATTAAAACTAGAATTAAGTCAAGTCAGATGATTTTTATTACCAGAATCCTTAAAGAAAAAGTAACCACAAAAGATGGTTATATTCGGGTTAAATTGGTACTTAATAATGGTCAATTTCTGGAATTAATGGAGTATTTTGTCTGGGAACGCGATCGATGTATCACTGATACTTATCGCTATGAATGGATGGATGAGTCGCAAAAAGTCTTAATAAAAAGATGGGATAATATCGCACATTTGCCAGAATTAGCTAATTTTCCTCATCATATTCATGGGGGGATGGGCAAAAGTGTTATGCCGAGTCAAACCCTCAGTATTATAGAAGTGATAGAAATTATTGAAAAAGAAGTCGGGATGCTCCGGGTTTAAGAGCCAGCAAGATGGGGGCACGACAGTTTTTTTGTGAGCTAAGAAAACTTGGTTAAAAGTTTCAATAATTTTTGGGAAGTTGGTGTTAGTAATGTACGACGATAAGCATCCGCTGCTTTTTTGATTCCTTCGGCTTGAGTGGGATAGGAATGAATTACTCCAGACAGTTTACTTAAACCGATTTTACCTACGATCGCGGTGGTAATTTCGGAAATCATTTCCCCCGCGTGAGGGGCGACAATCGTCGCGCCTAAAATTTCATCGGAGCCTTGACGATGCAGAATTTTCACAAATCCTTCTTCTTCTCCATCTGTGATGGCGCGATCGACATTACTAAAGGGAATTTTAATCGTATTAACATTAATTCCCTTTTCTTTCGCGTGAGCTTCATACATTCCCACATGGGCAATTTCGGGATCAGTATAAGTCACCCAAGGCATTACTAAATCACTTAATTTATGTCTTCCCAAACCCAAGGGAGAAAAGAGAGTGTTTTTAATAATAATACGCGCCGCGGCATCGGCAGCATGGGTAAATTTCCAATCCATACAAATATCACCCGCGGCATAAATTTGGGGATTACTTGTTTGTAAATAATCATTCACCTTCACGCCATGATGTAGATCATATTCTACCCCACAAATTTCTAAATTTAAGCCTTCCACATTGGGCGATCGCCCCGTACCCACTAAAATTTCATCAACTATTAAGGAATCCTCAATACTATTACTGATAAAATGAATAATTTTACCGGAAAGATTTTTTTCTACCCGTTGTAATTGGGCATTTAAAACTACGCGAATCCCTTCACGGGTAAAAACATTTTGCACAATTTCTGCACCGTCACTATCTTCCTTATTGAGAAGATGAGATCCTCTATGAAAAAGAATCACTTCACACCCCAAACGCCGGAAAGTTTGAGCTAATTCGCAACCAATGGGTCCCCCACCAATCACGGCTAAACGTCGCGGGCATTCTGTTAGGGAAAAAACCGTTTCATTGGTGAGATAACCCACCTCTTCAATCCCAGAAATTAGAGGTTTTGCCGCCCTAGCTCCTGTCGCGATCACTGCTTTTTTAAAGGGGATAATTTTATCATCAACTTCTATAGTATTATCACTAGCAAAATGTCCATTTCCCAAGAAAACATCAACCCCTAGGTTTTGAAATCTTTGGGCGGAATCGTGATGGCTGATATTTGCTCTAATTTTTCGCATTCGTGCCATAATCGCGGCAAAATCGACTTGAATTTGCTCTGGGGAAACATGAATGCCTAAATTTTTTCCCTTCCAAATCTCTCCCATCACACGCGAGGAGCGAATCATAGATTTAGAGGGAATACAACCAAAATTTAAACAGTCTCCCCCCATCAAATTCTTTTCAATTAAAGCTACTTTTAAGCCAATACCTAAACCCGCGGCTCCCGCGGCTACGACTAATCCTGCTACTCCTGCACCAATGACGACTAAATCATAATTTTGTGCGGGTTGAGGATTAATCCATTGTGGGGGATGAACATAATTTATGAGAGTTTGGTTATATTCATCCATTGGGGAAATAATCCCTTGAGGTAATTCGGAATGAGACATAATTTTTCCTTATAAAATATCTTTTTCTAGTGCTTGTTTGGCAATTTTTGTCACATAAAGGGTGACAGCTAATGTCGCGATGAATCCTATAATTCTCAGAGTCCATTTTATGATATGATTAGTGGGTTGAGCCTCGGTTCCAATTAAGGCGAGATTGCCCGCGAGGGAACCAATATAAACATACATAATAGTACCCGGAATCATACCGAGGGACCCTATGATATAATCTTTTAGGGAAACTCCTGTAATGCCAAAAGCATAGTTTAATAAATTAAAGGGAAAGAGAGGAGATAATCTTGTTAAAAAGACTATTTTTAATCCTTCTTCCGCTACGGCGCGATCGATGGCTTGAAAATTATTATTTCCTTCTATTTTTTGAGCTACCCACCCCCTCGCGAAATAACGCCCTACTAAAAACGCGATCGTCGCGCCTATGGTTGCACCAATAAATACATAAACTGAGCCTAATATTACTCCAAAAACTACTCCGGCTCCTAATGTCAGAATTGAGCCGGGGAAAAAGGCTACTGTCGCGAGTATATAGATAATGATAAACGCGATCGCGCCCTTGGTCCCTAAACTCTGAATCCATTGTAAAGCATCCTGTAAAATAGTTTGGGGATTAAAACTGGCAATTTTCGGTATTTCCTGTGACAAAGCTGGTTGATTCGTCAGGAAAAGAGAAATCGTACATACTAAAAATAATAAGAGAAAGATGCGCCCAAGTTTTATCATTTTTTTATCATTTTATTGAAATTTTATCGGGGGAAAAGAAACGGAAAGAGAAACCGGGTTTCTCATCGAAAATTTTACTCTATTTGCGCCTAAAGAAAAGAAACCCGGTTTCTAACTTTCATCTAAAGCTTTTTTGGCAAGATTACCAAGGTATATAGTTACAGCAACGGTAGCCATTAAACCGATCGCGCTCATCAACCACTGGGCAAAATAAGCTTGTGGCATAGTCGTTTGAGTGACGATATCGATCATACTGAGATCACCTGCTAAAGAGCCAATATATACATACATAATAGTACCCGGAATCATGCCCAATGAGCCTAAAATATAGTCTTTAAGAGAAATTTGGGTGATGCCAAAAGCATAATTAAGAAGATTGAAAGGTAAGATCGGAGAAAGACGACAGAGAAAGACAATTTTTAATCCTTTTTGCGCGACAGCCCCTTCGATCGCGTTAAATTTAGGATGTTTTTGCATCTGTTGATAAACCCAATCACGTGAGAGATAACGCCCAATCAGGAAAGCCAATATCGCGCCCAAAGTCGCCGCGGTAAAGACATAAATTGATCCCTTGAATAAACCAAATAAAACCCCTCCCCCTAAGGTTAAAATTGACCCCGGTATTAATAATACCGTGGCTAAATTGTAGATGATGATAAACGCGATCGGTGCCCAAAAACCGAGATTTTTTACCCAATTCAGTGCTGTATATAAAATCCCTTGAACAGGAAAACACTTAGCACAAAAAATCACAAATGTCAAGGTGAAAATTATCAGTATCAGTTTAAGATGGGAAGACAAACGGAGTTTTTGTATTCGAGTCATGGGGTTTAGTAAAATAGGATGGGGCGGGTTTCTATCATTTGTAGGTGGGTATCAAATATCGGGGCAAAAGAGTGCCTACAATTGATAAATTAACCCCGATTATCCCATTTTGGTAAAAAAGTAGTGCGAGCGTCTCCCTCGCGAGGGAGCTAAAGAATGGAAATTAAATGACTTGAGCATTGGATTTGTCGGGGAGATATTGAGATCAAAAGCAGGGATTAAGATTGCACCACTTTATTAAATTTTCATTCCTAAAAGGGAGTTACTCACAGCCCTAGGGAGCCAGAGGCTCCCACTACTTTTTTACCCTGTTTTATTCCTTTAGGATAAACGAATTTCCTCAATAAAGGAAATGCCATCAAAAATCCCATCCTTAAAAGCTTGAGTGCTACGTACTCGGTGATTTTCATCAAGCAAAGTCATTGTTTCCATAAATGTAATAAGCGAGTTATCTTGAGTTTTCGTTGCCCTAAAGCAAATGATGTCTTGGCCTGCATCCCACGCGATCGCGGAAAAATCAGAATAACTGCTAGAAAACAATTTCAGAATCCGCTCTTCAAACTCCCCTTCAAAATTAAGCTGGAGGCGAGAGCCGTCTGAGTATTCATAATTATTAACCTGTCGGTAGTGACTTCCCTCAATCAAGATGGTAAAACTACCGAAAAAACTGCGAGAAAAATGTCCGTGAGTATCCGTCTTAATGTACTCACCTTTCCAAGTGCCAATATGACGCGTAAAAATTTCAGGAACTTTCGATAAATCGGGTGATATCACAGGGGTGATAATATCTTCAATTACAGGAGCATTACTCATTAAATTAGCCTCCATTTTCTCTCACAACATTAATTTGCTTAAACCGGAAACCCTATTTTTTGTTGCCGCCAAATGCCTCCTTTGAGAAACAGGGTTTCTTAAGGAAAAATAGTTACTTTAGCCAGGGGAAAGTCATAAAACTGGTGTCTTTCCTCGGAGCGAAACAAACTATTTTTATTTAAGTTTTTCTCCAAGTTTCTCCTGTGGGCTAACGACGACCAATTTTCTGACTAATTTCACGGCTCGTGCGTTGATATTCGTGGACAATAGGTAATCTTTCCGCTTGAAAATTTGCCAGAGCTTCTGCTATATTAGCACTAGAAGTAAGATGTCGTGATAAAGACAAACCATCTTCCCAACCTGAAGTCATACCTCTAGCGCGTGTCGGACTTTTCGCATGAGCCGCGTCACCAATTAAGATAACACGGCCATCATAGAGTTTAGGGAGGGGTTTAATATCATAGGAATAACGACAGATAATATTTTCCAAAGGGGTTGACTCAATCATATTTCGCGCATCTTCTGGGAGTTTTGCCAATTCTTGGGAAGGTATCGTGATATTAGTTGGTTGTAGTGTGCCTACTTCAAAATCTGCCTGCTTCTTTTCTATAAAAAACCCCCAATGAGTACGATTTTCTCCAATATGAAAGAAGTTGGCATAAATGCCTCGTCCCCGTACATAAACGAAAAAGTTTCCTTCGGGGCAGAAACTATTATCTGTTACAATTCCTCGCCATACTAGATCACCTAAATAACACAATTCTACACCCGGAACTACAAATTGACGAACCTTAGAAACTATCCCATCCGCACCTACTAAAATATCGCCTTCCCAGTGACTTCCATCCTTAAAGTGCGCGATCGCGCTATTCTCAGTCTGTGTGATCGATACCAATTCAGCATTAAAACGAATACTATCGGGGGGTAAAACATCAAGGAGTGCTTCCAAAATAGCCTTACGGTGGACAAGCATTCCTGGGAGTTCATTTTCATCATAAGTGACAGACTCCGAACTGATCACACCCCCGCGGAGATTACGAAACTCGAATACTTTAACTCGATCACCTGAGTTAATAATTTTTTGGCTGATTCGAGGGTTTCCTTGATCAAGTGCTTTCATACCCGCTTGGACAATAAAAATACCACATCCATCGGTACGGGCTACAGGTGCTTTTTCAAACAAGTCAACTTGAAATCCTTGTTGAATCAGCAAACTGGCAAGATACACCCCTGATGTACCCGCTCCGATAATACCGATCCTGGTGTTGGTAGAAACCATCTGTGCCTCTCCTGATTTAATTTTGCTCACATCATAATCAATATTTCTTTATCTGTCAGGGTTGAGCTTATTATGAGCTTCGGCTCCGGCTCCGGCGCGATCGCGTTTCTGCCTCATCTATTTCTGAGTAAGTATAATCTGAAAAAATTTATTCTTCCATAATCTTATTGTCTGACTCCCACAATTCTAATAAACCGACAGTCCCCGTAAAAAAAGTATAAATACCATCTTTAATATAATTTCCTCCTCTGGGAAAAACATAAAATCCCGCGATTATTCCCTCAATAAAATGACTCAATAGTGCCAAGTGTGCTATAACCACAAGAATCTGAATAAAACTTGGAATAACCTGATGAGAAAAAACCGCGTATAAATTCCATAATTCTAAACCAATCGCATTAGAGATAAGTATTGTCGATACAATTTTGATCAACTGGACTAATTTGGGGTTAAGAGATTTTAAGTTCATATTCAGGCCTTTAACGACAACTTAAGTCTATCACAATAATCTTATCTGTGTTTATCCTCATCTGCCTTTAGGAGCGTACCCTATGGGAAGGCTTCGCCTATATCTGCGGTTAAAAAAAATCTTGCTGACTCAGGGTATGACTAGGGAAAAGATCGATCGCGCTTTTACTTAATCATACCTTAATTCAGCAACTCCGACTGATACTATGGGATACTAGAGGAGAAAATCTCACTTAGTTTTGATGGGTTTACCCAGGCTCAATTTTAATCAAAACCCCTGTTTTTTTAGCATTGGGTTCATATTCTACTATTAACTTGGGAACACAAGTCACGCGATCGTCAAGAATTACTCCTGCCCCATTTAATGTTAACGCGTCCAGACAAGCGCCTGCTAAATTATCTAAATCAGCATTTTTGCGATGATTTCCCATAAAAATTAATGAAATATTAGCCCGGGGAATCGGTAACTCAATCGAGAGATTTAAGTCACATAATTGACGGTAAATTTCTACTTCCGCTTGGTTACGCCAACCTCGATATTGTTTAGGTAAATAAGTCCCTCTTTTTGTTACCCTTGGCCGCGCCTTGGGTACGACATTTCCCGAAAGCCAAAACTGGATTTCGGTGCCCAAGGGAGATTTATTAATCACAGGGGGCGCGATCGTTCTCTCGATTAATTCCACTGATTTAAGATGAGGTATTTTGGCATCCAATTCTTGATCTTTTTCTAAGGTATCAATTATCTCAACTTTCTGAGTCGGGGATGCCAATTCTGGGGTTTCTAATATCTCAACTTTCTGAGTCGGGGATGCCAATTCTGGGGTTTCTAATGCCCTGGTTTGACTTGGGGATGAAAATTCTATGGTTTCTAATGCCAAGATTTGACTTGGGGATGAAAATTCTGGGGTTTCTAATGCCCTGGTTTGACTTGGGGATGCCAATTCTGGGGTTTCTAATGCCCTGGTTTGACTTGGGGATGCCAATTCTGGAGTTTCTAATGCCAAGATTTGAGTCTCGGTTAATTCTACTTCTACAACAGGTAAATTAACCACAGATTGAGGAGCCGATTCTAATGTTTCTTCCCGCGGTTGTAATCGAGGCCAAGATAAGGCCATTTGCATATAGGTTTTTGCCGTATTTTCGGAAAGATCACACATTATTTTTAGCCAATTTTTCCACTCTTGATGTGATAAAATTCCTTGGGCTTCTAGTAACCATTCTCCCGCGTTGCGAGCGGAGATTAAGCCCCCTGTTGGGGAGGCTTGACATTGGGAATGTGCATTTTTTACCCTTTCGGCTAAGGCTTCTAAGTTGAGAGCAATGGATACCGATTTTTGACTCACTTCTTCATAGTTAGAAAGGGAAGAAGATGCCGTTTTTACTAGGAATGGATTTGATTTTACTAAGGAATGTGAAGGATTTTTCATTGGCATAAAAAACTAGATTACTGTTCAATATTATATTACTCTGATCTTACGCTTATGGGGCTAGACACCGGGTTTCTCGGTAGATACTTCGCCCAATCACCCCTACTGCACGGGGGGCAAAGGGGAGGGGAGAAACCAGGTTTCTTTGAGTAAATCCTCTTAATTATACCTATTTTCCCAAGATAACCCGGATCTTTCTATCTGCTAATTCTTTTCTGTCTTCTTGGATAAAACCTTCTGCGCGGTGAGCATTAGCTCGTGATAACGATATCTTTGTGTCTGTTGATTGAGCCATTGTTGTGAATACAGGTTGTCGCGATCGTCAGAGGATATAATCTTGTTAAAATGTCCATCGGGCTTAAGTTTAAAACTGATATTATTACTCCTTTTGCCCATAGATTCTCGGTCCCTAATGATTTCGGCTGTTTCAGGAGGGATATCACCCGGATTAACGATACTGTTTTTGACAATTTATATAGACTTTACCAAGAGAAAATTTGACATTTTTCAGGGATTAAATTTTGTGCTTATACATTGGTAATTTGTGTTTGTCACGACTGTGCGAAAAAAGGAGTGCAGGCATCTTGCCTGCATGGAAATACCCCAAAGGAGTGCAGGCATCTTGCCTGCATGGAAATACCCCAGACATGGTTACTGATAGCCTCATCATAAAAAAGTGTTTAGCTTTTCTTGATCAGGATTTCTGTTAACTGGTAAAAACCTTCTATTTCTTCGCGTTGGGTGACAAAAACAGGTAAATGTTTTAGTTGTTCTTTATAGTGTAAAATATTGGCAACGCCAACGGATAGGGGAAATAAATTTTTATTGAATAAAGATTCATCGTTTGGACTATCGCCAACGGTGATAATTTGCTCAGGAGTTAATGAGTTAAAATATTGATGTAAAACTTGGTTTAAACTATTGGCTTTGTCTTGTTGCATGGGTTTTATATGACATTGCACGGTACTATAGGTAAAGCCCCAACCTTCCTCGAAACAAAGTTTCTCTAATTTGTCTAAGTCGGCTTTACTTAATCCTTGCACGTCAAAGGTCCAATCGGTTAAGCGAAATTGATTATCGGCTGATTCCTTAATTTGGGGAAATTGATTTTTTAAGGTGTGAAACATTTGCGCGAGTTTTTGACGATGCTCTGTCATGTCTTCGATCGCGCTTAAAATTACAGGTGTATCTTGATTGTCGGGAAAATAAATACCGCCATTCTCGGAGATCGCGCCTTTTATCGGTAAATAATTTTTAATACTTTGAACCCATCCCGCGGAGCGCCCTGTGACAATAATAACATCAAAAGAATGTTGAGCTAAAGTTTCCAAAGCTTGTAAGAGAGAAACGGTAAATTTGCCCTGAAGTGTCAAAGTACCATCCATATCAGTCGCGATTAACTTGATCGGATATTGGCTTAATTTGGGAAACTCTTCGAGAGGAAGTAAAGACATAAGAAGTGAGCATGAGCATCAAATTTGATCTCGTAAATTATACAATAGATAGCTCCCAAAACTATTGTAGGGCACGCGAATCCTGCCTGGGACTTGATTTTTCGGAAATGTCTAATAGACATATTGACAAATGAGTGATCCACTCAGTACAAAAGGTATGGTCTTAAGTAAGTATAATTACTTAATATTAATAGGTTTACCAGCATATTTTTTATGGTTTTCTTAAGAAAATCTTGGTTAATAATGAGGAAACATTAAAAAAAACTTAAGAATGCTGTCTTGACCTTGACATTCTTGAATGAGATGAAGTTTAATTAGTATTGAGTCAAGGGCTGATTTATTGGTAGTTGTTTTGAATCTCTCAGGGGTTCCCGAAATCGTTAAGCCTTAAAAATCGTCTTGACCAACTCACAGTTTGATAAGCAAACTCAGAAAAATACTACTACATCAGAATCTAAATATATGTTAACCATGAACAACTCCTGCACGAAGGTAGCACGAAAAGAAGACACAAAAATTGCTGTTTTCTCCCATTTTCGATCCACTAAATTGAAAAAAGAACAATTAAGTATTGCTGATGAATCGGTTAAACCCACAACGGAAACCGGAAAAATGGGTTGTTGGACTTCTCAATTTGATTCCGCCTCACCCCTGTGTAGTTGTTGTATTTTGTTGGAAAAACATCACCCCGAATTCTGCAAAGAATAAGACAACATACTCAGGCGGTTGAAACCGCGTCTACACAGACAAAACCCGCCTGCCCAATCAATCTAATAATAAAATATACAATTAATTTCGTGTAGGTACTTATGCTATGGCTGTAACTGGGTTCGATTTCCGATATTAGGAATTATCTTCTAATAGTAACCGCCATTCTTTGACAACAAAGGGAGGGAGCAGAATTTCTATAGGATATTTTGGCCGGGGTAATAATATCCTCAAAGGAGAATTAGATTCGATTTGGGGAAGGAGTTCTCTAAAATCATATTCTCCGACATTTTCGGGTAAGTTTAACGGGGATGTAATATCTTCCGCCACCCCGATTTTTAACTTTTCTCGATATAACTCAAGGGGAATGGGATGGGGTAAAATATTACCCGGAAACCCGACTATTCGTAAATGCAAATCTTGAATGAGTCCAAACTTTACTCGTTTATAGAGGACAATTTGCCATGCTTTTTCCTGGGCATCGCGTAAACTCTGCACAGCGCGATACATCACTTGATTGCCGCTTTCTGGGTATTTATGAATCGACGCGATCGCGCTAGGCTCATAGGCGACAATCAGAATTAATAAACATAACCCAATTTTTAGCCAAACTTGTCTAAGTCTACTCATTTTCATCGGAAAGTACCATAATAAAAGCATTCAGCCATACCCTGTCCCCATTGCCATTAGTGTGAAGAATTGTAACAGAAAGAGGGAAAAAGGTTAAAGTTTGTTGCAGACTTGCACCAAAAAGGTCAAGGTGTGATATCGTCTATAAACGACTGAAACGGGGTAAAATACAGCAAGGAGAATACTTTGAAATCGAATTTGACCTCATATCCGGCTTGCTCTTTGCGTGAAGATGTCAGTGAGTATGTCGCTCACCTACAACTTCACATGACTTTACAAGCGCGTAACTTAGTCCCTACCCTCACCGATGCTAAGGATAGTCGCGAGGAACTATTAACGCAAACTCAAGCTTATTTTGAAAAGCTGGTATCTCGACAAGCGATTTAAAGTTTTTTTTCCCTCAGAAACCGGGTATTTTTTCGAATACCCGGTTTCTTTACGCAAATATGCCGATCGCGCTCTTTGTCATCACAGAATTTTTTTTGCTAAGATTCCTTGGGAATAATTATTTGGTACGATGATGCACAGCCCAAGGAAATTAAGTATTTTTACTTTACCTCTCTTCAGTTTGACTCTGATGGGGGTACAGGGCGCGATCGCGCAGTCGCGTCCCTCCGCTTCTGATATTTTGCAATCGACAATCAACCCTTCCTCACCGCAAAATGTATCTTCTAAGACAGACAAATCTGAGTCTGTGCAATCGGTGAGTGCAGAAACAGAAAAGGGGCGCGGGAAACGCGCTGAGGTAAAAGATTTTCAATCCTTAAAAATAGCACCATTTAACCCAGTTTTTCTCCAAGATAATCAAGAAAATTTTCATCAAAATGCCCAGTCATTAGGGGGAAAATTACAAGTTAGTAATGCCCAAGGTTTATCCTCTCCTGAATTTGAGGGTTCCTCGGTGGCAGAAGTGATCATTCGTTTTGTCAATAAACAGGGTTCAAGCGTTGATAAAAACGGGAAACCGATTAAAAATCGTGTGCCCGAAGAGTTTGTCCGACGGGAATTAAAACTGAAAACAGGCGATCGTTATCAAAGCGCGATCGTGCGACGAGATATACAACAATTATATCAACTTGGTTTATTCGATAATGTCACCGTTTCCCTAGAACAAAATGGCATTGATGTCAATGTGATTTATAATATTCAAGAAGCCAGTGCTTCTTCCATCGGATTAGGAGCCGGTTATAACGAGGACCTGGGCGTTTATGTCAGTTTAAAATATACTAATCGCACGGTGGGAAGCCTTCCCCAACGTTTTTCCGTATTTGTCGAACCCAGTGCTAGAGACTTTATCTTTGACTTACAATTTATTAGTCCATATACAGCAGCTAATGACAGTTTAGGCTATTTTGCCAATGTATTTCGTAAACGTAAAGAGTCTGAGATTTTTGATCGGAATATTAAGTTACCTAATGGCGAAGATGTGCGAGAGATTCGTTGGGGTGGTAATATCGGCTTTAACCGTCCTATCGGAGATTGGCAAGGGATTTTGGCATTAAATTATACCAATATCAGCACGCGTGATGCTAACTTACAAATCCAAAAAGTTGACGCGATGGGAAATCCCCTGACATGGAGTGGTAAAGGAATTGATGAATTATATACCGTGAGTTTAACAGGGATTTTAGATCGGCGCAATAATCCCTTTAATCCTACCAGTGGTTATATCCTTTCCTTGACAACAAAACAATCAATTCCCATCGGACAAGGGCAAATTTTTATGAATCAATTATGGGGGAATTATATTCAATATGTACCGATAACATGGCTGACAAAAAAAGACCCCTACGCGTTACCAGAAATGTTTGCTTTTCTGCTACAAGGAGGAACGGTAATTGGTGATTTACCACCGGAAGAAGGATTTGTGCTTGGCGGCTCTACTTCTGTCAGAGGTTACGCGGGTGGTAGAATTGGAACAGGACGCAGTTATGTATTAGCATCAGGGGAATATCGTTTTCCTCTTTGGCGAGATATTGGTGGCGTTTTCTTTATTGATTTTGAGAGTGATTTAGGATCAGGAAGTAGTGTTTTAGGAAAACCCGCGATCGTTAGAAATAAACCGGGGACGGGGTTTGGTGTCGGAGTGGGAACTAGAGTGCGATCGCCCTTTGGCTTGATTCGTTTGGATGTAGGGGTAAGTAATGAAGGATCAGTGCAATTTATTTTAGGCACAAATCAGTATTTCTAATACACTGTAGTAAGGTACATTTTGACAAGAGAGAATGTGATAATAATCAAAGAGGAATATAGTCTCAAGTGCTCTAAAATATAGCAATACTAAATTCTTCATACAGATTTGTCGGGGTAGTGCCCCGTGCCTACCCCAATCTGACGGGGCAACCACTTCTGGATTGCCCCGACAAGATTTCACAATTCATGATTACGCGCTATATCAATGGCAATAATACTTAAGCAAGATTCACTCAAAAATCCGGTATCTCTCTTATTTTGCCTACATCGAGTTAAGGGAACTCAAAGCAAGCTAAAACGGCCCTAATCTTTTGGGAGCATCTATACAAATGAGCATAAGTGAGCACTCCTCCCCCAGTCCAGATCGACTGCTTTTTCAGACGAATTCAGTTGATCAAACTCAATATATGAACAACCCTAATGCTGAATTAGAGTTTTATCGTACCTTAGATCAAAATATTCCATCAATCTATTTTTCTCTCAACCTAGAGGGAAATATTATTTCTGTTAGTTCATTTGCCGCTCAACGAGTGGGAGTAAAACAGGAAAATTTGATAGGAAAAAGTATGAGAGAAATAGTGTTTTCACTCGATCGCGCTAACTTTGAGGCTAAATGGGTTGAGTTTATCAATAATTCGGAAGATATCACTTCTTGTGAATGTCGCTTACGGGGGGGAGATAATGATAATGATATTTTTTGGGTGAAAATTCAGGCTAAAAGATGTGATCATTCTGGTTTTCCTCTAGTCATTTTATCCTGCCAAGAAATAGATGAATATCAGAGAGCAATCCCAGAATTTGATACAGAATTTCAGGATATTCTTAATAATGCTAGTGCCGCGATCATTAGTTTTCGTGTTTTTCCTGATCGCACTTGGGAATATAACTATTATTCATCAGGATGTGAAAGAATTTTTGGTTATACCCCCCAGGAATTAATGCGCGATCGTGATCTGTGGTTTTCCCGTGTCCATCCTGAAGATCGAGAGGCTGTGATCATCCCAGTTTTTGATTTTTTGTTTAGCGAAAAAAGTATTAGTATCGAATATAAATTTTATCATAAAGACGGTTCAATTCGTTGGATTTCTGATACTTATACCTCCCGAAAAGATCCTAGAATTAAGGCTTGGAATGTTACCACAATTGCTACCGATATCACCTCCATTAAAAACACAGAAAAAGCTTTGCAAGAAAGCGAAATACGATTTCGTCAGTTAGCAGAAAATATGGGAGAAGTCTTTTATATTACCTCTTTTCAGGATAAAGAAATTATTTATGTTAGTCCGGCATATCAAAAAATTTGGGGACAAGCTGTAGAAACTCTTTACGCGAATCCTTCCGCGTGGTTAGAAGCAATTCATCCCGATGATTGTGTGCAAGTGAGACGAGATTTTAGTGAGAAACTCCAGGGTAAATCCATGCAAAGTGAATATCGGATTATCCGCCCAGATGGTTCAATTCGTTGGATTTTTGATCGCAATTTTCCAGTTTGTGATTCCGAAGGAAATGTACTCTATCATGTGGGATTAGCAGAAGATATTAGTGAACGCAAAAAAACAGAAGAAGCACTGCGAGTTTCTCAAGCACGTTTTGCCGGAATCTTAGAAATTGCCAACGACGCGATTATTTCTATTGATCAATCCCAAAACATTACCCTCTTTAATCAAGGGGCCGAAAAAATTTTTGGTTATACATCCGAAGAAGTCTTAGGAAAAAACCTCAGTATTCTCTTACCTATTAGTACATTCAGGAAACATTCTCAACATATAGATAAGTTTGGAAATTCTTTAGAAAAATCTCGGAAAATGGGATTCAGTAATAAAATTTTTGGTCGTCGAAAAGACGGAATCGAATTTCCTGTAGAAGCTTCTATTTCCCAATTAAAACTCGGAGATGAAATCATCTTTACCGCAATTTTACGAGATATTACAGAACAAAAAAAAGCCGAACAAAAACTCAAGCAACAAGCGGATCGAGAGCAATTACTAAGCATGATCACTCAACGCATTCGTCAGTCTCTTGATCTGGAGGAGATTCTCACCACTACAGTGAGAGAAGTTCGGCAAGTTTTAGAAGCCGATCGCGTATTAATTTATCATATTGACAGTAATAATAGTGGTGTTGTTCTCACAGAAGCAACCGCGGCTGATATTGCTCCGATATTGGGTAAACCCCTCCCTGACGAAATTTTTCCTCAAGAGTGTTATCCCCTTTATCGTCAAGGGCGAATTCGTACAGTAATTGATGTAGAAACTGATCCGATGTCCCCCTGTCTTGCTCATACCCTCAGAGAAATTGGGGTGAAATCTAAAATGGTAGTTCCTCTTTTATCTTGTACTCCAGAAAATAATGAATTTTCTGATACTCTCTGGGGGTTATTAATTGCCCATCATTGTCGATCGCCCCGTGAATGGCAAACCTGGGAAATTGATTTACTTAAACAATTAGCTTCACAAGTAGGAATTGCGATTCAGCAAAGTCAATTATATCAGCAAACACAACTTCAAGCACAACGGGAAAAAGCAGTAAATCAAATTATTCAAGCTATTCGTCAGTCTTTTGATTTAAAGACAATTTTTTCAACCACACTCTCAGAAGTTGCTAAATTTTCCCCCGTTGATAGTGCCCAAATTGTCCGTTATTTTCCCGATAAAAAAGTCTGGATTCCTGTGTATGATTATCGAAGAAACGTTATGGTGCCCAGTGCATTAGGGAGCGAAATTTCTGACGAAAACAATGAATTTGCCGAGCGATTAAAACGTTTAGAAGTAGTAAAAATTAATGACGCGAGTACCTCTCAAGATGAGATTAATCGTCAGTTAGCTGAAAATTTTCCGGGGGCTTGGTTACTTATTCCCTTAGACTTTCAAGTAGAAAATCCTCAGACACAGCAGCATCAGGTTTGGGGCAGTCTCACTCTTGTCAGAAATAATTTGCTCACCCCTTGGCTTGATTGGGAAGTGAAATTATTATCTGTTATTGCTGATCAGCTCGCGATCGCGATCCATCAATCAGAACTTTATCAAGAATTACGAGCCGCGAATTTGGAACTGGAACAAAAAGCCTCTTTAGATGGTTTAACGGAAATAGCCAATCGTCGTCGTTTTGATGAATATTTAAACTCCGAATGGCAACAACATCTTTGGCAAGAAAAACCTTTATCATTAATTCTCTTTGATGTGGATTATTTTAAAAGCTATAATGATACCTATGGTCATTTAGCGGGAGATGATTGTTTACGACAAGTAGCCCGTGTCATTAATAATTTATTAGAAAAATCAAAAAAATTAGTGGCCCGTTATGGTGGGGAAGAATTCGCGGTGATTCTTCCTGAGACTAATAGTGAAGGCGCGATCTCTGTCGCTCAGAGAATACAAGAGACGATTAAACAACTTTATATCATCCATGAACAATCTACGGTAAGTGATTTTATCTCTGTCAGTTTAGGCATTGCTTCGATAATTCCTACTCCCGATTTATCTCCTCAAAATTTAATTAATCGCGCGGATACGGCTCTTTATTGTGCTAAACAACAAGGCCGCGATCGCTATTGTGAATTTCAAATTTAATCGGGTAGGTTGGGTTGAGTAAGTACCTACACAAAATTAATTGTATATTTTATTATTAGATTGATTGGGCGATTGATTGGGCGAATGCCATTCGCCCCTACTGAAGAAATTAAACCCGCGGAGGCGGGTTTTGTCTGTGTAGACGCGGT
>JBEDKD010000400.1:0-12884 GCA_041172365.1 Cyanobacteriota bacterium
TCCTTAGAGCCAACGATAAAGGCTTGATTCTTGGGGACCAGAACCCGCACAGGGGTTGATTTTAGAACGGCTAATATTTGCCGATACCTGGCCAGCTTGCGTTTTTTATGATGAAGGAGAAATTTTAAGTTCTGCCAGTTCGTTTGTCGATACTTTAGGGAACTACACAAGGGAAAAACGCAACCAGACTTACTATTTTGCCAGTTGTTTTTCCGGTAAAACTTCCGAGCGTTTTTCAGCTTTTTTTCGGCTTTTTTCAGCCAATTCTCACAAGACTTAGCTTTACCTTCTAAGGTTTTTATCTGTAAAATACGACATTCCTTGGCACTATCAACAGCACCCTTAGCCTTGGAGATTACACCATTGGCATGACGTTTACTAATACCGTAAGCTTTTTGTAGGTGTGTGTGACCGTTTGACTTGTTAAACTGTTCTCCTGACATCATAAAGTTGACAGTTTCACAGACTGCTTTATAAAATATTGGTGTGTAAGCACTAAGAAACATTTCTAGCTGAGTTTTGCCAATGGCTGTTAACTCATCTATCGGTGTGGGAAGTGCTTTGCAGTATGTGAGCGTCATAAGGGTATAAAACTCTTAAAATCTTACTTTATTTGTATCACAATTATTTTTCCATCCTTTTCCCAACGTCTGATGGTGTCGGAGCACTCCGGCTTTGAGATCCGCTAGTTCACCTATACTAATTAGCCTATCGAGGGATTTACCGAGAATTACATATCTGAAATATAGGTAAATCTCGGTATTTTGTCAACCGCAAAAAACCCGAATTTTCAATCTAATACCCAGGTCTATTATACTCCGGTTCGACCATCGGGTTTTCTTACTATAGTAACTTCGACGATTCGGACCTTGTTAATGGCCCAAACCATTGACTTTAATGCTTCTTCCTTCTTCCTTCTTCCCTCTTCCTTCTTCCTTCTTCCTTCTTCCTTATGCTCTATTTCACAAAAAAATAGGGTGGACTTGCGCCACCCTACCTACATCAATCATTCTCACCTTAAATTAGAAGGTGAAAGTCGTTCTGATCGTACCAGTGACGATATCGCTATCATTTTTGTTTTGGTTAGGACTGGTGATCCAAACCACACCCGGAGTAATAGAAATATTGTCGGTCAATTGTAACTTGTAGAAAGCTTCCAAGTGCCAAGAGGCAACCGTATTCTTACCACCCAAGGAGAAACTATTGGCAGTAATACTAGAGAGATAGGGTTCACGACCAAACACAAACCCTAACAAGTTACCCGGTTTACCGAGGTCAGGGAAAGCTAAAGTCGTGGCATAGGTCCACAGTTTCGCATCAGTCAGTCCAATGACACGACCATTGCCGTAGGTCACAAAACCACCAAAGACAAAGCCCGGAGTCACACGCCAAGACATATTGAAAGCATAGGAGTCACTGACTACTTTGCGACCCTTCGATTGTATTGGACCAAAGAAGGCATCACCAAGACTATTGGCATAACCTGTACCGGTGTAACCACCCAAGACTCCAGCACCCGTCGCGGCACCGTTATCATAGCCCCAATTCCCTCTGCCAAAATAAGAGTGGTTGTAAGCCAGAGCAAATTGGAAACTAGGAGCCGGAGTAAAGGTCAACTGCGCCATTGTAGATTGGTCGCCATTGAATAAACCATTGCCCTGAGTCGGATTTCCGGCTGTTGCAGCTAAATAACCCAAGGAGAAAGATGTCGGTCCAAAAATACCACCCAATAAACCTTTGCCACCAAAGGCATAGTTGATGCCAGCACCAGCACCACCACCTAAGCGGTAAATGGGGTTTCTTTGTCCAAAGAGTGTAATAGCTCCATTACCGCCATCAGCATCATCAAAATAAGGGTTGACAGTGGGCATAATGTCATCCCATGTGCCAGCATTCGCGGCCAAGGTGACATTGAGGCGATCGCCGACGGGGAACTTATACGCTAAAGTATCAAGTCTAAAGGTGTTATCAGGAGTAACATTCTGCCAGTTCAGAGTGCCAGAAGAAGTCCGGCCATAGGAGAATGGCGTGCCATTACCCGCTTGCAAACGAGTCACTAATAAATCGCGACCCGTAAAGCTGGTGTTTAAATTCAGACGAACGCGGTCTTGGAAGACAGCCTGATTTTGGTTAGGATTGGAACTACCGAGGGTTTTAAAATTAACAGGACCGACCTTACCATTAGATAAGTTAGCCGCGACACCAAAAATCGCTTCCCCAGTTAATTTGGTTGTAGTTGAGAACTGATTAGCTTCCAATTCTGATGTGCGTGCTTCCAGAGCATCTACACGACCGCGCAGTGCTGCTAATTCCGCGGCAAATTCTTCTTGCAGACGTTGGACGGCGGCTAAATCTTCTCTTGTTACCAGGTTCGCGGTGGAAGACGCGATTAACTCACTGACTTTATCCAAACACGCGTTTAAACCCGCGGCAAATTCATAACGGGTCATGGCGCGGTTGCCCTTGAAGGTTCCGTCAGGATAACCCGCGATACAACCATAACGCTCTACCAAGGATTGCAGAGCTTGGAAAGCCCAGTCTGTCGGTTGAACATCAGACAACTGAGAGACGGAAGTGACTTGCCCTTCGGCATTCGCAGCACCTTCACTGCTGTACTCGTTGAGTTGTTGTAACGTCGAAGGATCTTGACCCGCGGGAGCCGCTTGTGCGACGACAGCCGGGGACTTAGGTAAAATCAGTTGCGCCTGTTTGGGGCTCGCTTCAAAGGGCTTCAGAGAAGTCGCGGTGGTGCTTACCACTGCATCCGATTGATTCACCGCGGTTTTAGCTTGTGCAGCTTGAGTCCCAAGAGTCTCAGAGGTCGGCTGGTTATCGGCCGCCAACGCGCTAGAGGAAACAACAAGGGCCGCTCCCAACACCGCGGGGCTAATACACAAAGAATTCCAAAAAAATTTAGACATTTTTACTCTCATCCTCACACCGATTACTTACAGAGAGACCGTTTTAGGCTTCTATATGGTCAGTTGTCTAGTAGGCTAACACATTTTTGAACAATGTCAAAAAATGAGCCATTTATTTTGATTGGGTTCCGACTTCAGTCTGGTTATCCAAAGATGATAATACCGATAAGGTTATCTTTCTTTGTGCCGAGCTGAGGTGGTTCCTATATTGTTTATCACAAATTGGCTTCACTAGCAGACTTTCTTACAGCCACAGGGCCTTTAGACGATAATTATTCATTACATCAGTCGGTGTCCCAAAACCGTAAAAACCTGTCTTTGTTCAAATAATTGTAACAATTCTCCGTTAATTTTCTTTTGGGCCACTTCTTGTCTGAGGATTTTCAGAGCCACTTCCGTCGGTAAACCCTTTTTATAGGGGCGATCGCCCGCGGTGAGGGCATCATAAATGTCACTAATGGCCATGATTTGGGATTGAATCGGAATATCGGGTGCTTTTAACCCACGGGGATAACCACTGCCATCGAGTTTTTCGTGATGTCCGTGGGCAATGGCCGGGACATCTTTTAAGTCTTTCGTCCAAGGAATACGTTGGAGAAATTCGTAGGTATGGATCACATGGGCTTCGATTTGCAGCCGTTCATCTCCTGTGAGAGTCCCCCTCGGTATCATCAGTTGTATTAATTCTTCTGGGGTAATCAGGGGTTTAATTTCTCCATCAATATCTCGATAGGTGAGGTGAGATAGTTCTCGTAATTGGGCTAAGGGTTCCGCGGTTAAAATATGGGGTTCGTTGGCTTCAAGGAGTATATTCCAATAATGATTTAATTTCGATTTGGCACTGTCTAACTCTTTTTCTATTTGGGTTAGGTTTTGACAATACCCACAAATAGCTTGATTCTCTGAGGGCAAATTACGCGAGTGTTCTAATAAATGTTGATACTTCTCGTTTATACAGTCCATTTCTAAGGTTCGTTGAGCCAGGGCAAAACGATGACGTATGACTTCTAATTGTCCGGGGTAGAGTTTTTTTTGTTTCGTTAAAATAGCTTCTGGAACTCCGATTTTTCCCACATCATGGAGTAAGGCCGCGTAGCGAATTTCTTGGATTTGCCTCGGACTTAATTGGATTAACTGTAGGGGGCCTTCTGTAACTGTATTGACTTCCTGAGATAATCTAACTGTCAGTTCTGCCACTCGTTCCGAATGTCCTGATGTACAAGGATCTCTGGCTTCAATTACTTGTACTGAAGCTTTGACAAACCCTTCAAATAAATTTTCGATACTTTCTTGGAGGTTATTGCGTTCAATGGAGATCGCGGCTTGAGATGCTAGTGATCGTACTAGCCTTTCTTCCCATTGGGAATAGGGTTGTGTTAACTCCGAAGTATTTTCAATGGTTAATATCTCGTGGGCTTTTACTTTACGATTAATTAATTGTAAAACCCCCATGATATCCCCTTGACGGTTTTGCATCGGTAGGACTAAGACCGATCGCGTCCGGTAAGCAAAATCTTCGTCAAAATTACGAGCTAATTTATAAGGAACATCAGGGGGAATTTCATAGGCATCTGCTAAATTTAAACTTTCCCCTGTTAACGCGACATAACCTGCCAAACTTTTGCGAGTCATGGGCATGGCAAACTCGTTAAAAGAGAGGGCCGATCGCGAATCATTTTGAGCGACTTTAAAGAGTAACTTTGGAGTATTATCTGTATAGTCCACTAAATAAAGACTACCCGCGTCACTCCAGGTAATTTCCCGACTCTTCGTTAAAATTAGATTTAATAACTCTCCTAAATCTTGAGTTCCCGATAAGGCCGCGCCAATATCCAAAAGCTCTTCGATTAGCTCTATCTTTTCTAAGTATTTGTCCCAGAATTCCTGCTTATTTAAGAGGAAGGTGCTTGGGGAGAGGCTCATGGGCTTATCCTCTGTCCTTGATGATTCGTTTTGAATTTTAATGGATTCCTGAAATTACTTGTGCCAGAGCCAAGTCTTTCTCCGTTAACCCCCCGGCATCATGGGTTGTTAAAATAATTTTTACTTTATTGTAAGAAATTTCCAGGTCTGGATGATGATTAGCCGCGTTCGCGGGTTCTACCAGTTTATTGACAAACGCGATCGAGTCCACAAAATCGGGAAATTGGCGCACACAATACAAGGTTTGACCTTCCACAGTCCACTCCGATAGTTGACTGGTAAGTTTTTCGATTTCCCCTGTACTCAAAACTTTAGTCATAAATTTTATCAGTCTGGGCAGTACAACAAGTTAATCCTTCACTGATCGATTTTAACAGTTTTGTGCCAAAACTATCCGCTCCCACTAATAATGAACAAGAATAGACTTGAACATTAATAGTGAGAGCGGTCTAGGGGGTCTTCAGATTAGAACCTGACTGCCGGGAGGAACCCTAGTTCAGCCTGGTTATCTCAAGGGATATCGTTCTTTGAAGAGAATCAAGTCTCTTTCGAGAACGAAGGCTAACTGCTAGAGTGCAGCCCCGGCGCACAGCCGGCATTCTCCAATCTGATGACCCAATTGTTTACTACCATCACTCATGGGCATCACCTCCTTATATATCCCTGAACGGTTATCTTTGAGAAGTACAACTTTCCTTAGACTAATCTAAATTTTTGGGACTGTCAACATAGGATGAGAGAAAAAATTAAAAAGTCCCTGATGGTTGTCAGGGACTTGATTGATTCTAGGTGAAGGATAAACAGTTTGATGAGTATTTCTTCACCTTCTCAAATAACTGGCTCGTAAAAAGTTTTTACAGAGCATTACCACGAGGGAGAACTTCTTCTGGGAAGATGAAGTTTTCGTGGATCTGATCTTGAGGTGACATCCAAGCCCGGATACCTTCGTTGAGCAGAATGTTCTTGGTATAGAATGTTTCAAACTCAGGATCTTCTGCTGCGCGTAATTCTTGGCTTACGAAGTCATAGGAACGCAGGTTTAAGGCTAAACCAACGATACCGATGGAGCTTGCCCATAAACCAGTCACGGGTACAAACAACATGAAGAAGTGTAACCAGCGCTTGTTAGAGAAGGCAACACCGAAAATTTGAGACCAAAAACGGTTAGCTGTTACCATCGAATAGGTTTCTTCCGCTTGGGTGGGTTCAAAGGCACGGAAAGTATTGGAACCATCGCCGTCTTCAAACAGGGTATTTTCTACCGTCGCACCGTGAATCGCGCACAACAGCGCACCACCTAAGATGCCTGCAACGCCCATCATGTGGAAGGGGTTGAGTGTCCAGTTATGGAAACCTTGTAAAAACAGTAAGAAACGGAAGATCGCGGCTACACCGAAGCTAGGCGCGAAGAACCAACCCGACTGTCCCAAGGGGTACATTAAGAACACACTTACGAATACCGCGATCGGACCGGTAAACGCGATCGCGTTATAAGGACGAATGCCAACCAGACGGGCAATTTCAATCTGACGTAAGCAGAAGCCAATCAGAGAAAAAGCACCATGAAGGGCGATAAATGTCCATAAACCGCCTAATTGACACCAGCGGGTAAAGTCCCCTTGCGCTTCTGGACCCCAGAGGAACAGAATCGAGTGTCCCAAACTGTTTGGAGGGGTAGAAACGGCAACGGTAAGGAAGTTGCAACCTTCCAAATAGGAAGAAGCTAAACCGTGAGTGTACCAGGAAGTGACAAATGTCGTTCCCGTTAACCAACCACCAATAGATAAGTAGGCACAGGGGAATAGAAGTAAACCACTCCAACCTACGAAAACGAAGCGATCGCGTTTCAGCCAGTCATCTACTACATCAAACCAGCCGCGCTCTGCCTGGGCGCGTCCCACTGCGATTGTCATTAGACTATTCTCCAGATGGATAATTACAACGGTTTATTAAAGTCCTTGTCCTGACTTACTTCCTCCGTAGGAGAAAATGAGTCGGATTATGAGGATACTTTACGTTTCTTTACCGTACTTAACATTATAGAGCTAACTTTTACTCAGGGCAACTGCTTATCAAAAAAAATTTCACTAGATTTATTTATTATATATTTTGTATTTCTGATTTGCAGTGATAGGTGGCAGTGGTAGTGGAAAAGCTAAAACCTAAAACCGAGATTTATGAGATAATAGGAGTCGAGATTTGGATCGGAAAGACCCTGCCCTATGTTCACCATTGACATTATTCTGAAATATACGCCTTCGTCCTTGTCGGTGCAGCGCAAGTCCGTCGAAGATGCTGACGCGGTTTACCAGCAAGTATTAACCGCCCTCGGCAACACGCCCCAGGTTTTGCAATTGACTTGCGAAAAGCAACCGGAGAAAAAAATTGCTGTCCTCAGCAGTGAGATTTTGGCGGTACAAGTTTCTCAGAAATCAGGGACTACGGCGGCGGGCCGTGCTCCGGGTTTTGTCTCTTTTGCTGAATGAGTGGCTTATCTTTAGGTATGGAAACCAGAGATCCCGCGATTTCGGTACGGGATCTCTGTTTTAGTTGGCCCAGTGGCGATCGCGTTTTGCAAAATTGTTCTTTAGATGTGCCTAAAGGACAATTCTGGATGCTTCTGGGTACTAATGGCAGTGGCAAATCGACTTTGTTACGTCTTTTAGCTGGACTTTTGTCGCCTTCTGGGGGGGAAGTTGTCATTTCTGGGCGTTTGGGGTTTGTCTTTCAAAACCCTGATCATCAATTAGTGATGCCCACCGTGGGCGCAGATGTCGCGTTTGGTTTGGTAGAGGAAAATTTATCTCCTTTACAGGTGCGCTCTCGTGTGGAAGAGGCTCTCCAAGCGGTTAATTTATTAGAATTACAACGACGGCCTATTTACGCGTTGAGTGGGGGACAAAAACAACGAATCGCGATATCTGGCGCGATCGCTCGTCATTGCCAAGTTTTACTTTTAGATGAACCCACCGCTTTACTCGATCCTGACTCTCAATTAGATTTAGTAGCCGCGGTGCAACGGTTAGTCAAAAATCGAGGGATTACCGCGTTATGGGTAACGCACCGTTTAGATGAATTAAATTATAGTGATGGCGCTTTTTTGTTAGAAAAAGGTGAAGTCGTCGATCACGGCGATCCCCACCGTCTGAGAAAACGCTTAATACAAAGTCAAATTAAGGATGAGGAGACGGGAGATTTTTGATTAAACTAGGGGTTAAACTTGAACAACATTTTGCCCGCGATTCAATTAACCTCGATTTATTAACATTAAATTTGTTACGACTCATTTGGGATTGCTATATTAATTTCACTGGGGCAAATGCCGCCGTGCCGATGAAGCTCCATAAAGGGAGCTCCATCGGCACGGTTAATGTTAGTCAGCCCTGTTGATTAAGCCCCAGATAAAAATGAACACGATCGCGCCTATAGCCGCGACAAAAATCCCAGGAATGCTCAAGGAAGCTCCCGTCAGTGACAGTTTCCCTGTTTGAATCAACGTCAGCAGGGTTCCGCCGACAAACGCACCCGCAATTCCCAATAGCGTCGTGACAAAAATTCCGCCCCCCTGATGCCCCGGATAAACGGCTTTCGCGATCGCTCCTGCAATAAATCCCAAAATAATCCAGGCAATGATATTAATCATGATTTAAACCTCAGCTAATCCAGTTTTTTATTTCACGGTATTAATCAAATCTTTGGCGGCATTCTTTAGCCTATTCTCCTCGTTTTAGGCTTGGTTTTTAATTTGCCACTGTTTCTATCTGCTTCTATCTGCTTCCATTGTTATATTGTGTTTGAACATCTCTTAACACGACATCTGTAACGCGATCGCCCCCACCTCTGAGAGGTGTAGTTTTTTTGTGACACAGGAGTGAGTATTCATTCACCGTGAGGCAAAAATAAAGTAATGAAAAAAAAATAAGGCGGAAGGAAAACCCCGATAAAAATGGGTCTTGTATGATGTCCAGACAAATGCTAATGTACTTTACTGATTATATCTCATGGGGTGGAAAACCGGGGTATCCGATGTCATATCAATTCTCAGCAGTTATCTCAGGACAAAGTGTTGCATTTTCGAGAGAAATTTGGTATAATTATTCGTCGATTTTTATGGGTAAGCGCACTGTAAAAGTAGAACCCGATCCCAGTTCACTTTCCACTTCAATTTCACCCCCCATCATGTGGCAAAAATGACGACTAATCGCGAGCCCTAAGCCAGTACCACCATATTGTCGTGTTGTCGAAGCATCCCCTTGAGTAAAAGGTTGAAATAAATTTTGTACTTGTGCGACAGACATTCCAATACCATTATCAGTAACTCGGAAGAAAATATAGCCATTGGGAATCATTGATGAATCATTATTTTGTTCTTCTTCCCCATGAGAAATTAATGCAGATGTCGCAGAAAAGCTTTCTGGTTTTGGGGGAAATTGGGTTTCATTGAGGTCTTCTTTCCCCACAGTTAATGTGATTTTACCATTTTTCGTAAATTTCGCAGCATTACTTAATAAATTGAGCAAAATTTGTCGAGTTTTGGTGACATCTGCATACATCAAACCTAAATTATCTTGACAAATAAATTCTAAGATATTGTCATTTTTTTCGATTAACGGCGCCACGGTTTCGACAATTTCATTGACTAAATGATCGGGAGCAAATTTTTCTAAATATAATTCCATGCGCCCCGCTTCAATTTTAGAAATATCTAAAATATCACTAATTAAAGAGAGAAGATGTTTCCCCGCATTTCTAATTTTTTGGACATCGGAAATAATATCATTATATCCCAAGTCTTCTGCATCTTCTTTGATTAAATCGCTATAACCAATAATGGCATTTAAGGGAGTTCGTAACTCATGGCTCATATTAGCTAAAAATGCACTTTTGGCTTGACTCGCGGCTTGGGCTGTTTGAGCGACTCTTTGAAATTCTTCGGCTAATTTTCTTTGGGTAATT
Source organism: Cyanobacteriota bacterium (assembly GCA_041172365.1). Classification (GTDB taxonomy): domain Bacteria; phylum Cyanobacteriota; class Cyanobacteriia; order Cyanobacteriales; family Microcoleaceae; genus JBEDKD01. Next base: position 9,801 of record JBEDKD010000400.1, read on the forward strand.
TCTTCGGCAATTCCGACGATACGATAGACTTCTCCTGCTTCATTATAGACGGGAAAGGCGCGATCGCGTATCCAACAAATTGCTCCATCAGGACGAATAACCCGATATTCTTGATCATAGACTTCCTCAGTGATTTGACTACAGGCAGTTTGAACACGATCGCGATCGTCTGGATGAATAGACTCTAAAAATATTTTTGGTTGTTCATAAATTTTCTCACGGGTTTGTCCCCAAATTTTAGCATAGGCGGGACTAACATAAAACATAGTTTGTTTTTCGGGATCGCTCATCCAAAAACCTTCATGGATATTTTCTGCTAATTGGCGAAACCGTTCTTCACTAGCGCGTAATTCTTCCAGGGCATTTTGTTGTTCAGTAATATCTTGAACCATCGAAGCCACACCCATAATATCGCCATTATTATCAATTAAAGGTGTATTGTACCATTGACAAACGATCACTCTTCCATCCTTGGTAAAATTTTCATTGCTCATGCACCAACCGCGATGTTTAATTAACAACTCTTGTAAAATTTGTTTAACCTGAGTCTTCGCGATATCAGGTAGAAAGAAACTCGTAGCTTGATTTCCTAAAACTTCCTCGCGAGTATAGCCAAAAATCCTTTCCGCCGCGGGATTCCATTCCACTACTTCAAAATCTAAATTCCATTCGATCACAGCTAAGGGTGTTTGTTGGAACATTAAGGATAATTTTTGCTGAGATTTTTGTAGGGATAAAATCAATTGCGTTTTTTCCAGAGTAGCCGCTTCTACTCGGGCTTCTAATGTGGTAAAATAATTTTGTAATTGCTGCCCCATTAGATTAAAAGAATTGGCTAAAATTCCTAACTCATCTGTGCGATTAATTGTGACTTTCTCATCCCATTTTCCCTGAGCTAAATTGACCGCGGCTTGACTAAGCTGATGCAGGGGGTATATAATCCATTTCGAGGTTAAAAAACCTACTACAATGGCAAGGATTAAAGCAATTAAACACAGAATAATTGTCAACTGATTATGGGACTTTATTTGCTCCATAAAATCGCTTTCAGGGACAACAACAACAATTAACCAGTCTAAGCCGTGAGCATCGGAAAAAGGAGTGATTTGAAAAAAGAACCGTTCTCCTTGTATGAGAAAATCTCTTTGTTCAATGGCAGTAATTTTGTTTAAATTACCGAATTTTTGCCACAGATATTCAACGCTGGAACGCATCACGCGATCGTCACTATTTCTGGGGTCTAACCTGGTCATTTTATTATCAGTAATTTGGAAAACTGATTTTAACTGAGATGTCGCGATTAATTTACCCTCGCGATCTAAAATAAAAGTTTGTCCCGATTTGCCAATTTTAAGATTATGGAGAAAATTATCAATTTGTGAGAGAATTAAATCCGTACCAACTACTCCCATTAATTGCCCTTTGGTACTATAAATTGGTCGCGATGCTGTAATAGCTAAGGTAGAATCATTAAAGTAAGAGTAAACAGAACTCCAAGTCGGTTTACCTTCCTGCACCGCGGCGATATACCAAGGTCTTATCGCGGGATTATAGTTAGGTTTTTCTTTGATTTTTTTCAGAATATTACCATTACTATCCAGACTATATTTAGCAAAATTATAGTTAGTAGAAAGGTGAGAAATTTCTAAATAAAATTGATTATTGGTGGAGCGTTCAATTCCGACAAATTCTTTCTGAGCCGTGGCAAACTGAATATAACTAATTGTGGGAAAAGTATTAATTTGCTTCCAAAGATAGCGTTTGAGAAGAGCCTGATTTTGCAAATTGAAAAGACCAAGATCAATGGCATCTAAATTAATTTTATTAACCTGATGAGGTGTTTCTACATAAGTAGTAATTTCTTGCTGAATGCGACGGGTGACTTCAGCTCGTAATTGAGTCGCGACATGATTCACGGCTTTTTGCCCATTTCGTAAGGCAAGCCATCCTGTTAGTCCCACCGCGGCAAAGGTTTGGAGGGCAAAGGGCACAACCAAAACGATAGACAGGGGAACCTTGCTGGAAAATTTTACAAGCAGGTTAGTCAGATATTGCTGTGACATTTGAGGGCGGAAGTTTACGTCAATATAATACGATTTAATTGTAGAAAGCAACCCTTGAAAAGATTATTAACGATAGAAATGACTGACATTGATAGGCTGTGATGCTTTTGGGGGTATTATACACTTGTCTGTGCATCAAGTCTGGGAAGATGATAAAACTGAGAGTGAGCCTAGCTTGATTTTGGCACAAGTGTCAATATTTCTGTCACCGTGGAAACATTATTAATATATTTGTTGTTTCTTATATTATTGTAAATTTTCCGCATAATTTCCCTGGGTAAAGAATATAATAAGATGTAATCCCGATGCAAGAGGAGACGACTCTAATGAAGGAAATGATGGGTGGCTACGCGATCGCGGCTCTGGGACTGAGTGCAATTTTTATGAGTCTTGCATCGTCAGTCCAAGGGCAAACGCTTCCACAGGTTGAACCCCAAGCGATTTCTGGAACTCCTGAAATTACTCTCTCTGGTGATTCCCTGAGAACGGTTGAAAATCGTTCTATTGATTCAGATTATCAAAAGTTAATTGCCGATCCCAACAATCGCCAGAATTTCAATGAAAACACTCCGATCAATGCTAAAGATTCACGCTTTAGTCTCAATGATCCTACCGCGGTTTTGTCAGGGTTATTAGGAACGAATAATCAAAGAAATTCTTTACCTAGTAATCCTTCTGATACGGGGGTTGACTCTCAAGTTAAAATTTTATTAACCCAATAATGGAGTATCAATTTAATTATAAAAACCCGATTTCTTTTCTAAAACCGGGTTTTTATAATTGGGATTATCGACTTTTTTAGAGATGACAAAATTCGCAAAACTTTTCGGGGACTAAGCGTAATTCGCCTGATTTGAATTTCTCGATGGGAACCCATAGAGCGATTTTTTTGCGTTCTTTTTCGGAAAATTCTATTTGTTCTAATTGATAATATTTGGGATCAAGGAAATCACATTGATAGATGAAAATGATTTCATGGCCGGGTTTTCCTCTAAATTGAAATAGGCTTTCCATACAGCCT
>JBEDKD010000401.1:0-10344 GCA_041172365.1 Cyanobacteriota bacterium
TTAAGACGGGATAGGTTGGCAGTTGATATTTTTCTTCTGCTAAGGCTGCATAAGCCCGCATCCGTCTTGGCATTTCTGAGCGATAACGTAATTGTAATTCGTTAAGGACAAGAAATTCTCCCAGTTGTGGACTATATACTCGGACCAAGACATCTCCTTCCCGGCTAATCCATTGGAAGTCTGAGTCTATTATATCTCGGACTTGGAGATTGGGAAATTGTGTCACCCATTGCACCCAGTTAAGGGGTGCTAGGCTGATTAATCTTTTACTACTTATGTCGGCAGTTTTTGTCATTTTTACATATTTTTATTTAGTTTTTTTGCTATTTTTATTATATCTCATTTGGGTGATCTATTTTATCCCAATTTCACCCTTCATGCGGTTAAAATTGCGTCTCTATGATCTCGCTATTTTAGCCTTGTTTTTAAATAAGTATAACCACGAGACTAATAGGGAGATAATCGACTTTGTTCATAATCAACCGTAATTTTTTGTGACATTTCTTGATGATTCCTTATTATGCCCGATATGAGGCCAAAAGAGCGCGATCGTTTTGAGGAATCTAAAAAGGAGCCTCTTACTCCCACTGCCAATTTCCGAATTTGAGATACTCCCTAGAAAATTACTGTTGACAATGGAGCTCTTTATTCCAAAGGATTTGAGAAGTTTCTTTATCCGCATTAGTGTGTAAATAATCTTTAACCCAATTACAAGCATATTTAAGTACATCAAGCCCGATGGAGTCCTGCAAATTCCATAAAATAATTTTGTTATCCGCTCCCGCGGAGGCTAAATATTTACCATCGGGACTAAACTTCACTTTCCACACTGGACCACTGTGAGCATTAAGAGTAATAATTTCCGTACCATCCGATATACGCCAAAGTTTAATACTGTGATCCAGACTTCCCGACGCGAGAATATTTCCTTTTGGACTAAATGCCACTGTAAAAACCACTTCTTTATGGCCTGTCAATGTTTTAATCAATTCACCATCTTTTGTCCAAAGTTTTATGGTTTTATCTGCACTCCCAGACGCGAACATCTTACCATCAGGACTAAAAGCAATACCGACAACATCTTGCTTATGATCTGTGATTGTTTTCAGTAATTCTCCCCCAACGGTCCAAATTTTAATCGTTTTGTCTGCACTAACAGAAACTAACCTCTGATTATCGGGACTAAACGTGATATTATAAATGCTCCCTTCATGTCCCTTAAGGGTTTTTAATAACTTTCCTTCAAGCGTCCACAATTTGATAGTTTTGTCAAGACTTGCCGAGGCGATTAAATTACCTTTAGGATTGATCGCGACACCATGAATTCCCATAGTATGATCCGTCATAATTTTGAATTCTTTTCCTTCTTTATTCCAAAAATTTAGGGTATAGTCAAAACTCCCAGAAACCATGAAATCTCCCTTGGTACTAATGGCCACATCAAGAATAGGTTGAGTATGACCCATAACGCTTTTTAGTTCTTCTCCTTGCAAATTCCACCATTTTATCGTTTTATCTACACTGCTAGAAACAATGTTTTTACCGTCTGGAGTAAAGGAAATTCCTAAAACGCGATCGCGATGACCTCGAAAGACAGTCACTAAGCTTTCTTTAGTTTTCCAAAGTTTTAAAGTTTTGTCTATACTGGCGGAAACAAGAGTCTTTCCATCAGGACTAAAAGCAATTTGCATCACATCACTTGTATGACCATTAAAAGTTTTTAACTCTACTCCTTCTCGATTCCAAAATTTAATCGTTTTGTCAAAACTACCAGAGATAATCACTTTCCCATCAGGACTAAACGCGAGTCCAAAAACAGTCTCACTATGTCCTTTAAGGGTATTTATTAATATCCCCTCTTGTGTCCAAAGTTTAATAGTTTTGTCGGAGCTAGATGACGCGATCATTTCACCATCAGGACTAAAGACAATATTATTAACAACATCATTATGAGCATTTATCGTTTTAATTTCCTCACCTTCTAAGGTCCAAAATTTAATCGTTTTATCCGCACCCGCCGACGCGAGAATTTTGCCATCAGGACTAAATTTAATCGCCATAACAGCCTGGGAATGACCTTTAAAGCTTTTCAAGAGATAACCTTCTAAGCTCCAAAGTTTAATGGTTTTGTCATCGCTACAAGTGGCAATATATTGACCATTGGGACTAAAAGTAACTCCCTGGACGACTGAATTATGATTGGTAAGGGTTGTGATTAATGTGCCATCAAGTTTCCAAAGTTTAACGGTTTTATCTCCACTAGCAGAAGCTAATATTTTACTATCAGGACTAAAGGCAACACTATAGACGCGATCGCGATGAGCTGGAATGGTTTTAAGTAATGTACCATCGGGTTTCCATAGTTTCACCGTCCCGTCAAAACTGCTCGACGCGATCATTTTGCCATCGGGACGAAACGCGACACCAAAGACTCCTTTTTCATGGCCTAATAAACGATTATATTCTTGGACTTGATAAGTCGCGACTCCTAGGGCTTCATTAACCAGGCGTTCCGTATTTTTATCGACTTTTTTTAACTGTGTTAATTTTTGCTTGGCTTTAATAGCTTCTAAGAGTGCATCGAATCTTTTATCTAAGGCAAAAAGAGATTCCGAAGTTTGCGCGATCGCGTTAATTTCATTAATTTTGGCCTCCCGTTCACTAATCGTGGCCTTTCCATAGAGCCAGAACGCGGCTAAACCGACAAGGGTTGTAATTAATAATCCTATACTAACAGCCGCTAATAATAATCGTTGGAAATGCGCGGTCTTTTTTTCCTGTAATAATCTTTTTTGTTCTTCGAGAAGTCGGGCTTCCATTTCTTTAGCTTTTTCTGCTTCTAATAAAATTTGCACTCTGCGCCGATCTAAATCCTGACTTGCCCCTAAAAATTGATAATCTAAATCCGTTAAGCTTTTGCCCTGAGCCCACTGTTGTGCATCTTGTAAAGCCTTGCCCCGTAATAAACGGGATTCATCGGTTTGATGGGACAAAATCCACGCGTCAAAAGCTTGTGAATAGGGACGTAATTTGGTTAATTCTTTTTCGACCCACGGTCGATTAAATATTTGTTCATAAATGCTATTTTTCACAGCTAAAATATTATTTTGTTTGACAATTAAACCAGATAAAATTAATTCTATCTGTTCCCGGCTATCATCGGAAAAAACATCAATTCCTGCTAAAATATTCTGATAAATACCCAATAATCTCGCGGTGCGTTGACCATTATATTCCAGACGATCGCGAATCGTTCTGAAATGTTCAGGTTCATCTTGAGATTCCCATTTATCAATAACATATTTTCGGACAATTGACTCTACCCAAAAAGCCTCCGTTCCGGGTGGTATCATTAACATATCAGAGTTTTTTTCTGAGTCATTGATGGGAGTATCATGTCTAATTTGTGCCAAATGTAAGACTAATTTACATAATTTTTGTGTTAAAAAAGGTTGTCCATTTGTCCATAATAAAATTTCTTTTAAAATTGTTTGATGGTGACTGACTTTTCCTTCTAATCCCTTCGCTAAAGGTGCGGATTCTTCCCAAGAAAAACCCCGGAGCGCGATCGCGGTACCAATATTAAAAGGCGTCCGATTTTTATCCGCGATTAAATCCGAAGGAGTCGCGACACCAAAAATAGCAAAAGTCACACGATTATATTCAGGATTAATCGCGCGCTGATTATAACAAAAACGGATCAAGGCAAAAAAATCATCAATGGAAAAATTTAAACTTAAAATACTATCAATTTCATCAACAAAAATAATAAGATGATCTTGGCTAAAATGCTTGATTAAAACCTCTTCAATAAAATCACTTAATCGCTGCACAACGGAAAGTTCTTCTTTTTCTTGCCACCAAGATTTTAGATTAAATTTACCTAAGAGTTTAAACCCCCGCCATAATTCCGAAACAATACCCTTATACCACTGTTCGGGTGTAATTGTTTCACTACCAATTCGAGTCATATCAAGGGTACTACATTTAAACCCTTCTTCTTGGAGACGATAACGAGTTCGCACTAAAATGGATGATTTACCCATTTGACGTGAATTTAGCACATAACAAAAATTGCCCGCTTTTAAGGCATTATAAAGCTCGTTATCCGCTTGACGCACAACATAAGTCGGTGCATCATTACTAAGACTTCCGCCCACTTGATAGATAGAATTTTGCATCCTTAATTTCTCCGATACTAAGGGATTTGTGGGTGAAGAAAAGATACGCGATCGCGTCCTTCTCTTTTCGATGCAATTAAAGCTTTAATCGCGGCATCTACTAATAGAGAGTAGTCAAGATTCCTCATAGGAATTAGAGAAGATACCCCACAACTAACCGTAATAAAAGGTGCTGGCAAACCCAAAAAACGACTCAGATGAGGAATCTTTAAATTCTTAATTCTTTCACGGATTATCTCAGCAATTTCGCGCGCGTCTTCTTCCTGATAATAAGGCAGCACAACCACCAATTCATCATCTCGATAACGGGCGATAAAATTCTCAGAAATTTTGTGAAGTAAACGCAAGGACGCCGCAATTTTCTCTAAACAATTATCTCCCGCGTCATCCCCTTGACTTTTATTGTAAATTTTGAAGTAATCAATATCCAAAATAATTAGAGAAAGAGGTTCCATTTCTTCAGCTAATTTATGCCAAACTTCTTTCAGATAAACTTCAAAACTACCACGATTTGCCAGTTGAGTAAGTTCATCAAGACGACAAAGTTGTTTTAATTCCATATTTTGTTGTTGCAATTGCACCATAATTTCTGATAACGTCTTATCAACCAAGTTTTGCTTCTGAAAATATCGCCTATATAATTCACAAGATAACGTACATTGATTTCCATTCAATTTTACTAAACCCATACTTTCTAATTTATAGGCCCGCAAATGATCGATTTCCACACTGTCAGGAGAATTAATTACCTTGTCTAAAGCTTGGCATAACTCACGCGCATTTTGTAAAGTGTCTAAATGTTCTCGCAAATAACTATGATAAATACCCGTAATCTTGGGGGCATCTTCTAATAATTGATCCAGGCTGATTTCAGGAGTATTAACAAGATGATAAAGAGCCTGTCTCACTAGATAAGGATGTCCCCCTACCATTGCCATCAATTTTTCGGCTTCGCCATTATTTGTCCAATTCAAACCATGAATCTCAGCGAGCTCTTCTACTTGCTCTAAAGTGAAATCAGGTAATTTAATGGGCAGTCCTATATTAAAAGGAGATTGATGAATATTGAGGGGGATATAAACTTCTGTATTGTGAACAACAATTAAGCGAAGTTTTTGCATAATTTCATCTTGTTTAGCTTCATCATGCCAAGAGCGTAATAAAGGTAAAAAATCCTGGGCAATCGGCTGATACTCAAACAAAACATTAACTTCTTTTAATGTTAAAACCAGAGGCCCCTCAATTTGTTCTAACAAATATCCTTGGAAATAGATCGTACAACTCACTTTACTTCCGATCTCTTCATCCCAATAATCATCCAAGAGAAACTCTAAGTTTAATTGACGAGTAACATTGGCACAAAACCACCGTAAAAATTTATCAATAGATGTAAAAATAGATCGATCAGCTTGACGAAAATCTATATTAACAATTTGATATTCTTGGGAACTCGCAAAATCAATAATTCTGAGCAGTAGGGAACTTTTCCCGGTATATTTAGGTGCTTTAATGCGAATTATACTCCCCGGTTGTGTGATTTCTTCGCACGCGATCGCTTCTATCGGAGGGCGTTTTACATAGAAAGGTGAATTAAGGGGCACTGGGCCCAAGGGAAATTCTAAGAGCATTGCACATCACAGGAGATTCGTTAACAGTTAATTTTCCCAGAACTTTTGTCCTGAGAGGAGTACTTTATCAAATGTTTTATGGAAATTAATACCAACATACTATAGCAAGTTTAAATCATTCATACAGATTTGTCGGAGTAATTCTCGTGCCTACCCCTTATCAATCGGGGCAATCACAGGGGATTAGGGCAACCACGGGGGGATTGCCCCTACCAAAGTACAAATCCCCACCCTAGGAATTTTATTAACAAATCTATATCTTTTTTTAAGCTTTGATGGGATTAATACGGAGGCCAACAATCACCAAATCTCTTTCAATTCCGTCCAGATCCGCGATTTGAGGAAGATACCCCCATCGAGAGAACCCAAATTTTTCAAACAATCCTAAGCTGGGGTAATTATGAGCAAAAATAAAACCTAATAAAGTTTTAATCTTCAATTCTGGACTCCGAATAATAGCAGTTTCTAATAATTTTTTTCCGACGCCTTTGTGATGATATTCGGGTTGAATATAAATACTTAATTCTGCGGTATTTTGATAGGCGGCTCGTCGATAATAAAAATCTTGAAAACTGAGCCAACCGCTAATTATATTAGGCTCTGATTCTACCACCCAAATTGGACGGGAAGTAGCCGAATGTTCTCGATACCAATTGAGGCGACTTTCTACTGTAATTGGGGTAATATCTCCTGTCGCCATCCGACTCGGAATGGATTGATTATAAATCTCGACAATAACTGGTAAATCAGTTTCTCTGGCATCACGAATTTTCATTGTTTTACTGATAAAACTAAGTTTTAATTAAAATTATCATGTTTCTGAGTTGACTTTAATAGAGGCTACGAGGGGGAACAACCCGTTTTTGTAAATCCCCCGATGAGATGAGGGCGAAGCATTCGGATGATAAATTCTCGGTTTTGACTCATAGATTCTTCGCCCGAATGCTTTGCCCCTACCGCGATGATCCCCCTAAATCCCCCTTCACATACAGGGCTGTGTGCCCGGGGTTATGGGGGATAATTTTTTGTATTGAATACAGGATTATTATCATTAATTCTGTAACGTATATAACTGCATGATGTCCGTTAGGGGCATCCGCGATCGCGCTCCTAATGTCAAGGGAGAAACATCACCCCTTTCTAAATGTTCTGAAGCCGCACACGCGATCATCGCGGCATTATCCGTACAAAATTTTAACGGGGGAAACAACACGCGTAAATTATGCAATTTCGCCCCCGCTTCTAAATGATGTCTTAACCCACTATTGGCCGCGACTCCACCACCAACTACGATCGTATTTAAACCATAATCTTTGGCACACGCGATCGCCCGCTTGGTTAAACTTTTCGCGACAGTTTCTTGAAAACTAGCGGCAATATCCTTGACAATAGCATCAGACAAGATCACAGTATCAGATTCTTTTTGTAATCGTTGAACAAGATGCAATACTGCCGTCTTTAACCCACTAAAACTACTATGATAGGGATGAACCCCACCCCCAGGGAGAGAAATTTTACCCTCTGGTAATTTAAAAGCTTTGGGGTTGCCCTCTTGGGCTAATTTATCAATAATTGGCCCCCCCGGATAACCTAATTGTAATAACCGCGCGACTTTATCAAACGCCTCCCCCGCGGCATCATCACAAGTTTGTCCCAAAATTTGATAAACTCCACAATTCTTAACATAAATTAAACTGGTATGTCCTCCCGATACTAAGAGACATAAAAAAGGGGGGTTTAAATCAGGAGAGCTCAAATAAGAAGCATAAATATGGCCTTCTAAATGATGTACCCCGATAAAAGGTTTCTGATGGACTAGAGCCAAAGTTTTGCCCGCGGTTAGTCCCACCAAGAGAGCACCGACTAAACCCGGAGCACAAGTCGCCGCGACTCCATCAATATCTTTCCAAGAGAGATTTGCCTCTTGGAGAGATTGCGCGATCGCGACATTAAGCATCTCCAAATGACTGCGAGAGGCCACCTCTGGGACCACCCCTCCGTAAGGTTGGTGGATTTTAATTTGCGAAGTGACAATATTACTAAAAATGTCACGATTCTTAACAATTGCCACCCCAGTTTCGTCACAACTTGTTTCAATTGCTAAAACGGTTGCCATAAGCTGCTATTTTTTTAAGGATAAGTTGACTATTGTCAGCTAAAACTTTACGAGATTCAATTCATCTAGTAAGATGTCTTCCAGACAGGCAATCTGGAAGGATTGTACAAAAAACTTATTCTTTTGTAACAAAAGGAAACAATTCCATGCGACGCTTGTTGGCTTTTGTTTTAGCCATTAGTCTTTGGATCGGATTTGCTCCCTCCGCAGGAGCATATAACCTGACACCCTGCAAAGATAATGCAGCATTTCAGGAATTAGCAAAGACAGCCCGGACAACCAATGGAGATCCCGCTTCCGCGAAAGTACGTTTTGAGCGTTATTCTCAAGCGTTGTGCGGCCCTGAAGGGTATCCTCACTTAATTGTAGATGGCAGCTTAAGCCATGCAGGTGACTTCTTGATTCCTAGTGTACTGTTCCTGTACATCGCGGGTTGGATCGGTTGGGTAGGTCGTTCCTATCTCCAAGCGGCCAAAAAGTCTGGTAATGCAGAAGAAGCAGAGATCATTATCAACGTGCCCAAAGCGGTTTCATTGATGCTCACGGGCTTCCTGTGGCCCTTAGCCGCGTTGAAGGAAATCACCACGGGTGAAATGTTTGCCCGCGATGATGAAATCACCGTTTCTCCCCGATAATTCGGGAAAGAATCAAAGGAATTTTCCTGGTGTTATGTCCGTTGTTATCGGTTAGTTGTCTTCAGTAAGTAAGTCTTTTGACTAATCACTTTTAGCAATTTGCCCTGAGAAATTAGTCCTTGAGAATTGGCTGCTTTAGACAACTTCCCTACTCCAAATTTTGCCAATACACAAATTTTCTTCCTTTTGCAGGAGAATCACCAATGAACCATTTACTGCGTTATTTGTCAAGTGCGCCTGTTTTGGCTGCTGTTTGGTTTGCGATCACCGCGGGCATTTTAATTGAGTTCAATCGCTTCTATCCTGACCTGTTGTTCCATCCGTTGTAATCAACACTGAGTCATTAGGGGGGAATAAGTGTTAAGTGTTAAGTGTTAGCTTGTAGGTTTTAGGTAGTAATTCGACTTCCTTATGCCTTATACCTTATGGCTTGATCCTTCATGCTTATCCCTTATTCCCTCATCGCGGTTCCTTCATCGCGATTCCTTCATCCCTATTCCTTATTTCTTATTCCTTATTCCCTGTTCTTTCATCCCTATTTCTTATTCCTTATTGCCTCTTCCTTCTTCCGCTTCTTTCTTCTTCCCCTTCTTCCCCTTCTTCCTTCTTCCTTCTTCCTTCTTCCTTCTTCCTTACTTCCTTCTTTCATCTATGAAATCTTATCTTGCTGCGGCTATTCAAATGACAAGTATGCCTGATGTTGATAAAAATTTAACTCAGGCGGAGGAATTTATTGATTTGGCCGTGCGTCGTGGTGCGGAATTAGTCGGTTTACCAGAAAACTTTGCCTTTATGGGCGATGATGAAGGGGAAAAGCTCGCGAAAGCAGACACGATCGCGTCTCTTTGTGAAAAATTCCTGAAAACGATGGCACAACGGTATCAAATCGCGATCGTTGGGGGAGGTTTTCCCGTACCTTCAGACAATGGCAAAGTTTATAATACTTGTTTATTAATGGATAAAAATGGGGTAGAAGTAGCCCGTTATGAAAAAGTGCATTTATTTGATGTAAATGTGCCGGATGGGAATACTTATCAGGAATCAAGTACCGTGAAAGCGGGAACAGAATTACCGCCAGTTTATGCCTCAGAAGAGTTAGGAAAAATTGGTTTATCGGTGTGTTACGATGTGCGGTTTCCTGAATTATATCGATCTCTATCTCATCAGGGAGCAGAAATTTTATTAGTTCCGGCCGCGTTTACGGCTTATACGGGAAAAGATCATTGGAAAGTGTTATTACAAGCGAGGGCGATCGAAAATACTTGTTACGTCATTGCACCTGCCCAAACGGGGCGCCATAACGGTCTCCGACAAACACATGGTCACGCGATGATTATAGACCCTTGGGGAGTGATTTTAGCCGATGCTGGCGATCGACCCGGAGTCGCGATCGCGGAGATAGATCCCAACCGTTTAACACAAGTGCGTCGTCAAATGCCCTCTTTACAACATCGTGTATTTGTTTAGGTAATGGGTAATGGGTAATGGGTAATGGTAATGGGTAATGGATAATGGATAATGGATAATGGGGAGACAAGGGAATAAGGCAACAAGAGAAATTTTGTTAATTTTTGATCCTTCCTGATTTCCCAATTACCAATTACCAATTACCAATTACCAATTACCAATTACCAATTACCAATTACCAATTGGCAAATAAAAAATCGAAAAAGTGTCGTGGTATTTTGCTCACTTGCCCCTCTTGCATTCTCAAGAGCTTAATGATAAAATTTTGCATTAATCAATCGAGAAAAAATAAACTATGTTAAGAGTACATCTAGGAC
>JBEDKD010000402.1:0-6794 GCA_041172365.1 Cyanobacteriota bacterium
CCCCTCTTCCTTCTTCCTTCTTCCTTCTAATAATTAAGGTTCAACGATGACAGGAGTGCCAACATCCACCTTTTCAAATAAGACTTGAACATCCTTATCAAACATTCTCACACAACCATGAGACGCGGCTCTACCAACAGATTCCTCATTAGGAGTACCATGAAAACCAATCACATTTTTACCATCAGTCCAAAATCCAATCCAACGAGTGCCTAAAGGATTATCAGGCCCCGATGGCACCACTTCACCAGTCCAAGGATGTTCCCAACTGGGATTTTTAATCTTTTGAATAACCTTAAATGAACCTTTGGGAGTTTCCCAGCCAGCCTTACCAACCGCGATCGGGAAACTGGTTTGAATGTCATTTTGACGATAAACATAAACACGACGATCCTTGAGTCGAATCACTAAACGGACATCTTCGACGGGTTTAACCGGAGTAATAGGATCGAGGGGAATAAATTTTGAGCCATCCCCTAGAGGAGGTAATTGGGGTTTATCCAAGAAGCTTAAAGGAGCATTTTTTTGCTCCATCGTCGCTCTGGGAGTAGATGTCGTTGTGGGAACTGCCCTTACTTGGGGGTTAATACCCAAACACAGCAAGGCTGTAATGAAACTAATACCAAATAACCTTTGAGAGAAAGATTTACTGCACACGATCGTCGTCTCCACTGAATTGCAACCGAAAAAACATCCTCAAAAATTAATTTTTATATATTTCAGCCATGAGAGGTAATGTGTCCCAGACACAGAAAGACTCTAGGCTAACTTACTATATTAACCTAACTTCAGAGCTACATTGAGAAATCCGGTTTCTTGATCAATACCTTCGTGATTTTTTCTAGGTTGGGTTGAGTACCTTAAGCCCTTGAAGAGGTTGGGTAATAGCCTCAACCCAACCTACGAATCTTAGGCTTGAGAGCTACATTGAGAAATCCGGTTTCTTGTGCAAAACCTTGGTGATTTTTTGTCCGTTGGGTTGAGCGATACTGAAGCCCTTGAAGAGGTTGGGTAATAGCCTCAACCCAACCTACTTTTCTATCTTTCAAGCCCCCAATGAGCCTCTACTCAGGTCAGTGGTGGGTTGTTGACGGGTGCTGACAGGGATTATCTCATCAGATTTGCATCAAAAATAGAGTATATTGGTCTCTAAATTCAAACAAGTGATATAATCCTTGCTTTGATAATACTTGCGGGGTAAGTAACAATGGGTATTCACAAAAAACAATTATTAACAGGCGCGCTGCTGTCTGTGCTCGTGGGTGGGGGTTTAGTATCTCCCGCGTTGGCAAACCCGACAATTGAAGTCGCACAAGCCTCGTCTTCAACCGCTAATTACACCACTTTTATTGGTTTTGTTAGATCTATTGTCGGTGATGTAGTGACGATTCAAGAAGCCACGGCTCCCTTTAGAACCCTCAGAATTAACAAATGTGCTCAGGGTATTGCAGGTCTTGTACCGGGCATGAAAATCAAAGTGACCTATATTGCCAATACTGACATTGTGCAGCAGTTGGTGGTTCTTTCTAATGCGAAGGTGGTCGCGACGAGCGCGATTCGGAACCTGACGGTGACTCGTACTCAAAGTCAAACAACTCCTGTACGTCCCCTGATCCCAGCTCGTCCTCTAACGACTCCTGTGCCTCGTAGCGTTCCGATGACTCCTCCTCCCCCAGAACCCGCAGCACCCACTGAGTCCGTAACTCCCGTGGCTCCTGCAGGACCGGTTAGAGGTCTTTGGTAAGTTCCTAGTTAGACTAAATTTTTGGTCAGAAAAACCACCGAATCACGGTGGTTTTTTGTTGGTTTGAACAGAAATGGTATTTTGTTGAGTACGCGTAAGCACTAAAGTGTTATAGCAACCGCCAGGGCTATTAGGACAGATTTTGTCGGGGCTCTTTCACCCGAATTATCCCACAAACAAATAACCTCCAAAAACCCGCCCCACCCCACTAATAATGTCCATCAACAGGTCCCAACCACCAATTATACCAATTCCGAAAAGTGTCGCGACATATCGTATCAGTAGGGACACGGCAGTGCGGTGTCCCTACTGTAGCCCAACTTTTAAGAAGTGGTATTACATAGAATTTGGGAATTGGTGGGTGGGGATGGGGCGGGTTTGGAGGCCTGTCTGTTTGGTGGCACAGAGGTGGGTGAACCCGCCCCTACAGCGCTCATAGGATGGGATGGCGTTTTTTGTCCTAACCGTCTTGGCGGGTGCTATAAATTGACAGCAATGCACGGCCCCCCATACATTCAATTATGAGAGAAGGAGAAAAAACCATGAAATGCGATCAACATTTTTGTAATTGGGTAAGAAATTCTCAAAATCCCGATCATTATGTTTGTTTAAGATGCGATAAAGAAAAACATATTAATCGCTCCGAATCGGGATTAACCTATTTAATGATATTTGGTGTATCTTTATTTCTAGTCATTTTGATGAGTCACAAATAAGGCAAATATCGCGCTAAATAGCCGAAACTCATTCAGTTGATAACATCTTCCTTCATAATTCTTCCTTAGTGCCTTAGTGCCTTAGTGTTTAATTTCTTCATCCTTAGTGCCTTAGTGCCTTAGTGCCTTAGTGGTTAATTTCTTCTTCCCTTAGTGCCTTAGTGCCTTAGTGGTTAATTTCTTCTTCCCTTAGTGCCTTTGTGCCCTTGTGGTTAATTTCTTCTTCCCTTAGTGCCTTTGTGCCTTTGTGGTTAATTTCTTCTTCCTTAGTGCCTTAGTGCCTTTGTGGTTCATTTCTTCATGCTTATTTCTCAATAAAAAAGGTGGGAATTACCCACCCTATTTTTTATTGGGAAACTACTGTTTCTGTCCCTTCTTTTTCTTCGGGATTTCCGATGACTTCAGTGTACATATTGATATACTCTTTGGCGGAATTATCCCAACTAAAGACTTGGGACATTCCTCGCTGTTGAAGTGTATGCCATTTATCCTTATAACGGAACCCTTCCCAAGCACGGATCATACAGGTGAAAAGATCCAAGGGTTCATAACGATCAAAACAATAACCCGTTCCCTTGTGATTCATCGGATCGTGATGAGTTACTGTATCTACTAATCCACCCGTGCGACGCACAATGGGTACACTTCCATAACGTAATGCTAACATTTGACTAATACCACAGGGTTCAAATCTTGAAGGCATTAAAAACGCGTCTGTTCCCGCGTAAATGCGACGAGATAAGGGATCACTATGTAATAATTGAGTCGCCATACGCCCCGGATAACGTCCGGCCATTTGCCATAGTTGCGTTTCATAATAGCGATCGCCTGTTCCTAGTACCACAACTTGAGCATCGGTATAGGATAAAAAGCGATCGAGAATCTGAATAATTAAATCCAGACCTTTTTGTTCGACTAAACGACTCACTAAACCGACTAAAAAGGCTTCTTTATTGACTTCTAAACCGACTTCTTCTTGCAACGCGATCTTATTAGAGGCTCGTTTGTCAAGAGTATTAACGGTGAAATTCTCCATAATATACCTGTCAGTGGCAGGATTATAAGAATCTGTGTCTATGCCGTTGAGAATACCTGTTAATTTACCACTGACAAAGGAAATTAATCCATCTAATTGTTCTCCATAGGCGGGTGTTTTAATCTGTTGGGCGTATGTGGGTGATACTGTGGTGACGCGATCGGCAAACTGCACTGCGGCTGCCATTGTATTATGTCCTTGCATATACCAAGGACACCAAGTCATTTGCTCTAAACGCCAACGCCAAGGCCCTTGATAAGCTAAATTATGAATGGTAAAAATGGTCTTGATGGTGGGATCTTCGTGCATCCAGACGGGAATCATTCCCGCGTGCCAGTCGTGACAGTGAATGATATCGGGTTTCCAATAATTCCAGACAAATTCTACTGCACCATTGGCAAATAGGGTAAAGCGCCAATCTTCATCTTCGCCAAAATAAATACGGCGTGGCACAAAAGATGGATGTCCAAATAAATACAAGGGGACATCGCTATTGGGTAATGTTGTTTCATAGATGGAAAATTCTTGAAACATCGCGGTCCCTTCCCAAACCGGGGTTTCGGGAATTTTGATCTTGTCGGGAAGAAAGCCATAAAAAGGCATGAAGACGCGGACATCGTGGCCCATTTGTCGTAAGACTTTGGGAAGGGCTCCGACGACATCGCCCATTCCGCCTACTTTGGCTAGGGGTGATGCTTCTGCGGCGACAAAGAGTATTCGCATGAGTTTTGAGGTTTCCTTTGTGTGTCACTCTTCTTAATTTTAAGGGGGGAGTGCCACAATATTGAAAATCAATAACCCGTCAGGGACTCAAGTCCCTGACTCATAGCAAAAGTCGGTTAAAACCGACTGAAATAAGCCGAATTAATTTGATCGGGCGGTTGAAACCGCGTCTACACAGAGGAAACCCGCCTGCGCGGGTTGAATTTTTGGTTTTAAGACTGCTGCTGAGTCCTCTTCAGAGGACTTTAGCTCTGAGACAGGGGTTTGAACCCCTGTCGTAATGTGGGAATGTGGGAATGTGAGACTATGGCTTTGAGTGATGGAATTAGCCCTGCTTTACAAGGGGGCGGAGCATTTTTCTGTGTTTAGGCTTCCCGTTGCACTTCGATAAAAATTTCCTGTAAGATTTCTCCGGCGCCTTGTTCCCGTAAACGATGGGCTAAGTCTATGCCTAATTGTTCGGCATTCTCTGGGCTTCCCATGACGGTATCTTTAATTAGTCTTTTACCATCAAGACTTGCTACCATTCCTGTGAGGGTGAGTTGTTCCCCTTCTATTTTGGTGTTGACTCCGATGGGGACTTGACATCCTCCTTCTAATTCTCTAAGAAAGGCGCGTTCGGCATGACATCGTTGCGCGGTGGGTGTATGCTCCAGGGCTTTGATAATCTTCAGGATTTCGGTATCGCCTTCGCGACATTCGATTCCTAACGCTCCTTGTCCTACCGCGTGGAGGGATATTTCTGAGGGGATGATTTGATGCACGCGATCGGGCATTCCAAGACGATGTAAACCCGCGACGGCGAGAATAATGGCATCATAGCCACCTTCATCTAATTTTTGTAAGCGTGTATTGAGATTCCCGCGAATATCTTTGAATTGCAGATGGGGGTAATGATGACGCAGTTGCGCGAGACGTCGCAGGGATGATGTCCCTACTACTGCACCCTCCGGTAAGGTTTCTAATTGTTTATCTTTATGTTTTTCGTGGACCACGAGGGCATCGGCTGGGTTTTCCCGTTCGCTGACGCATCCTAACATTAAGCCTTCAGGTAAATTAGTGGGTAAGTCTTTGAGGGAATGTACCGCGAAGTCTGTTTCATTATTGAGCATTCCCACTTCTAATTCTTTGGTGAAGAGTCCTTTATCGCCAATTTTTGCTAGGGCGACATCGAGAATTATATCCCCTTGGGTGGACATGGTATGGACTTCAAAGGTGCAATCGGGGAACTGTTTCTGGAGCTCTGCTTGTACCCAATGGGTTTGGACAAGGGCCAGTTCGCTTTTACGGGAACCAATGCGGACGAGACGAGTAGGAGCGGATTCGGTTGACATAAAGGGTTTTTATCAATCACAGTCATTCGATCTAGCCTACCGCAGGTTGGGACATCTCTTCTGCTTTTCTCTGGAAAATTGGGAAAATCCTTTTTTCTGAACCTCTCACTCCGATGAGGATGCACAGGGGAAATAATGGAGTGTATCAGTTTTTCTTGTTATGAATTAGGTGATATCAGGGGACGCAGAAACCGGGTTTCTTTACCCATAGTTATGTCAAGTAACAGATAACTGCCAGAAACCCGGTTTCTTTAGTCTCTGGCACTTCTCAACAATAATGAGGTATAATGGAAAGGATAAATGCTCCTTTTCTTGATGAACCCAGATTACTCACTATGAAATTCATTAACCCCAAAACTGACTTCGCGTTCAAAAAGATTTTTGGCTCCACTGCCAGCAAAGAGATTCTGAAAAGCTTTCTTAATGCTTTAATTTACGATGGCATTCCTAGGATTGAAGACCTGGAAATTATTGACCCCTACTTAAGTTCAAAAGTTTCGGTTCTTAAAGATAGTTATCTTGATGTTAAAGCCAAAATAACTGGGGGAAAAACTATTATCATTGAGATGCAGGTCTTAAATGTTTCTTCTTTTGCTAAACGAGTAATTTATAACGCGGCTAAAGCTTACTCGACTCAACTGGGACGGGGGGAAGGTTACTCGAAATTAAAACCTGTCATTGCTTTGACTATTACGGATTTTGATTTGTTTGAGGGTGAAGATTCTGTGATTTCTCACTTTGTTTTTAAGGAAAAAGAGCGTTTTTTTGATTATCCTGATGCCGAATTAGAACTTGTTTTTGTGGAATTACCGAAGTTTAAAACATCTTTAGAGGAGTTAGAAACTCTTACGGATAAATGGATTTATTTTATGAAAAATGCTCCGAGTTTAGAAACTGTGCCGGAAAAAATGGGTGATGTTTCGGAAATTAAACTGGCTTTTGGTATTGCTAATGAAGCTAATTTGAGTCTGGAAGAATTAGAAGATTTAGAAAAACGGGAGATGTTTATTGAGGATCAGCGCGGTTTACTAACTAAAGGTCTCCAACAAGGTCTCCAACAAGGCCGAGAAGAGGGACTGGCAGAAGGACTGACACAGGGAATGAAACAAAAAGCGATCGATATTGCCAAGCAGCTTATCGGTAAGCTTGATCATGAAACTATTAGTCAAACTACGGGTTTGAGTCTTGAGGAAATTCAAGGTTTACACCAGCAATAATTGATCGTAAAGAGCGCGATCGCG
>JBEDKD010000403.1:0-4362 GCA_041172365.1 Cyanobacteriota bacterium
GACTATGAACAGAGAATGGAAAAAGAAGAACTTGATTTATATTTAAAGAAAATTGAAACTCTCATTAAAAATACTTTATCACAGTTTCAAGAAAATTCTGCCCAAAATTCACTCCCATTAGTTGAATATCCCCAATTCTAACTTGATATCATAAACCGCGATTGGGCTTATGCCCTTCTCCTTCTCGGTGATAAGGCACTACGTGATCGCGTCACTGCGCTTTTGAGAATTGTCATCCTGATGCTTCCCTTGACACGATCGCGACTAACTTTGTTCTTCCAAATACTCTGCTACTGTTTGTAAATCTTGCAAACCTCGGTTGAATCGGTTGAGCATAGCTTCTCCTATCTCAGTATCAAAATTAAGTTTAGGATTTGGCAAAACTAACTCTTGAATTGCCTCTAGCCAGAGAGAAAGTGGTACATGACTAACGGCTTCGCGTAATCCCATATTGGCTAATACTGCAAGGTAAAAACCTGTAAAGTCTTGCCCTCCATAATCATAGAAACCATTCCATAATTCTAGTTTTTCGGGGGTGTAAGCTTCGTATTGATCGCAGGTTATTGGTGCGCGCTCGATTTGGGGTTGTGGCAATGGTGGTTTAGTCATAGTTGTTGTTGTTTAAGCTGTTTAAGTTTGTCGATAAAATACCCTATTAGATATCTCCAAAAACTACTGTAGGGTAGCATTAGCCTGCCAGGGATCTGATTTTTACCAGATGTCTATTCTTTGAGATGAGTGTCTCGAAATCAAGGTGATTGAGGTGAAAATTTACAGTGCCTCTACACCCGTCTTCATACACGCGATCGTATAATGCGATATTGCACGGTAATATTTTCTAGTACCTTAGTCATCTTTTTTTACCTCACCTATGATAACTCTTTTTTCATTAAAATTGTAGTGAGGCTCTGGCTCCCTAGGGATCTAAACGCGAGCCAGAGCCACTACAAAAAAATGCTTTTTACACAATCGGGATGTTCCCTTTTGCCTTTCGGTTTTTACTGCCTTTATCAGCTTCTTGAATTGGGTATTTTTCTTTCAGTTATAGCACAGTTTGAGGAGAATATTCTTTCACTTTACAAAAACAAAACCGGAGATACATGAAAGAATTCACCTAACGCTTTTGCTTGATTTTTACTAACACTCCGCTTCCCATTAATGACTTCTGAGGTAATCCCTTTGGAACCAAAAACCTCAACTAAATCTTTTTGTTTCAGATCCCGGGCTTGCATCAATTCTTTCAAAATTTCCTGGGGAGTCGCGGCTTTCATTTGATAATGTTTATCCTCATATTCTTCTATGAGAATAGCTAACAATTCTAACACTTCAGCTTGTTCCACTGTCATCGTCTCTCCTAAAGTCATTAGCCGACTGACTTCTTGGAGTACACGTTGATACTCTTGTTCTGTGGCAATCACTCTGGGTAAGGTTTCTAGCAATAATTTCGCGTACTCTTCTTGGTTTAATGTGGTAGTCATAGCGTCAACTTGTGAATCTAATTGAGGATATCAAAAACTGTTCAAATTAATGAACAAAAGTGAGCGTATAAAATTTGTTATCCTAACAAGCTTATCATTCTTTCCACTTTCTTTCGCTGTACTCGGAATGGGTTAAGATATCTCTGATAAAAATTACCTGACTTCGATAGTTAATCTCTGATATCAAGCGGTAATCATTTCCTTTGATATTAAATACTGTGTACTGCCCTACGCGATCCGCGTGGGAATATACTTTTTTTACTTCCACAATATTTGTCCATTTTGCTGATTTGGCAATACGATACCACGCATCAAGAGGTATTTCTGCGTCTGGATGAATTTGACTAAAATAAACCAGTGCTTTGCGACTGATAACGTGCATGAATCTTCCCCAACAGCATAAGTTTTTTGTCAGATAGTCCCTCCCACCTGAACAACAATTTAGGTATTACCTACTCTTCTATGTTCTCATTTTGAGAACTTTTTGTCAATACCTCACTCATAGAGATTTTTCGTTGATTTTTATGGGGGGTATAAGAAAAGGTTATACTCTTTTGCTCTCTTGTTTTTTTTTGTTTCAATTCTTAACATTTCTCTGGGCTAATAATGCAGTCCCTAATGCGGCTTCTGTATAACACGATCGCGTGACTTTAACCTTTAAATAACGTTCTCGAATGGACATCCACTGGGGATTTTTCGCCCCACCGCCCGCGCTATAAACTTTTGTTAAGCCCGTCGCGCCTAATTGTTGCAATAATTGATAACCTTTGGCTTCGATTCGTGCTATACCTTCTAATATCCCCTGTAAAAATTGGACGTTATTTTGGGGACGGGGTTCCAGTTTCGGTTCTAAATTAGGATCGTTAATCGGAAAGCGATCGCCTTTCTTAACTAAAGGATAATAATCTAATAAACTTTCTTGGGCTGGGTTAATTTTTTTACTTAATTCCTCTAATTCTGCATCGGTAAAATATTGTCTTAATACCGCGCCTCCTGTATTAGAGGCTCCTCCCACTAACCATAAAATCTCCCCTTCTCCGGGTAAGGGAGGGGTAATACGATGACTATAAATGCCATAACGAGAGTCTTCTACGCGGGTATGACTTAATAATTTAATGGCTAAAGTTGAGCCTAATGAAGAAACAGCTTCCCCCGGAATTGTCGCACCACTGGCCAAAAATGCCGCGATACTATCTGTCGTGCCTGCACATACGATACAATCAGAGGACAAGTGAAAACGATCGCGTATTTCCTGAGTGAGAGGTCCGATCGCGTTTCCGGGTGCAACAACTTGGGGCAATTTCAGATCAATATCAGCAGAAAAGGGTAAAATCCCCTGAATTAACCAATCAGGATAACAAAGATTTTCCACATCATAACCCAATTTTAAAGCATTATGATAATCACTTATACCCAATTTCCCATGTAATAAAAATCCTAACCAGTCGGCTTGATGGAGAAAATAAATAGGAGTTAGACAAACCTCTGGTTTCTTCAGATCAACCCTTGATTTGTCTGAGGCAATTGACTCACTAAACTCGGTGGTTTGAACAGATTTTAACCACCAGAGAAGTTTGGCTAAACTAGAAGTCGCGCTTAATACAGTATGATGAGGCGGTGCGATTTCCTTGATAATGTCTATTACTTCAATTCCCCTGTCATCATTATAGAGAATTGCCCGATCGCCTTCGGCGCGTGCCTTCGCACGATCAAGGGGTTTACCTGTCGCGTCGCAAAATAACACCGTTGAAGATGTACCGTCAAGGGCGATCGCGCGGATATTAACCCTCAAATCTAAAGGAATTTTATCGAGCAGAGAAAATAAGGCAGTTTGCCAAACAAAAGGATCGGCAATACTATTTTTATCGGGTTCAAAATGATAGTTAGATTCATAAACTATCGCAGAATTTTCATCAATAATAATAGCGCGTACCCCTGATGTACCAAAGTCAAAACCCAGATAAAAATTCATAGCAAGATAGGGAAACAGGAAAAAATTACACTCCGATATCGGAGAATTTTAGCTATTAGCCCAGGACTTAAGTTCCGGGCTAATATCAGATATCTACATGATTATTTCAAGTTTCATTATTAGCAGAAGTTTCTTCAGAATCACTAGGAGAAACAGCCGCGATCGCGCGTGGGCAGGACCAATTACTAGAAACCAAAGAAGGCCAACCCATGCGTAAAGCATCATGGCAAACAGTATGAATCGTCAATTGACAATCTAATAAATGTAAACCCGACTTTTCCGCCTGTTTCATACCGATCTTTAAAATCGAATCATTATTAAATTCAATAGTATGATTACACTGTACACAAACTAAGTGATGATGATGATGAGGATAGGGTTGATTAATCTCATAATGTTTATGGCCTTCTGCCAGTTCTAATTCTCGCAAAATGCCCATTCTTGCCATTAACTTTAATGTGCGATAAATCGTGGATAAACTAATGTTTTCCCCCCGATTTTTTAGCATCTTATACAGATCCTCTGCACTTAGATGATTTCCCTTGGGGAGATTCTGAAAAATTTGTAAGATCGTTTCCCTTTGTGGAGTTAGCCGCCACCCCTTGTCATTGAGTTCGGCTTTAAATGAGGCGGGTGTATACAGTGCCATAGTGACCTTTCAATAAAGTCTGCCTATTGACAATATTACATCAATGAGAACAATTTGCCAATAATCTGAATTATTGCCACTTGAGAAGCCTCAATCCCAAGTCACTATCATTCATACCGATTTGTAGGGGTCGCGCCAGAGCCATTGGTGTCAACTTAAGGTCAAATCCTTAGTCCGTCAGGGGTTAAAACCCCTGCCTAAAAGCTAAAGTCCTCTAAAGAGGACTAAATAGATATATGAGCGAAATTCATTCAAACCCTGAT
>JBEDKD010000404.1:0-6267 GCA_041172365.1 Cyanobacteriota bacterium
CATCGGAAAGCAAAAACATCCTGAAAAGCTTTCTCAATGCCTTAATTTATGAAGGCAAACCCGTGATCGAAGATTTAGAAATTATTGATCCTGCCTTGGGCGCGCCCATTGCCGGACTGAAAGATACTTATCTGGATGTGAAAGCGAAAATTAATCAGGGTAAAACCGTCATTATTGAAATGCAAGTTTTAAATGTCTTAGCTTTTACCAAAAGAGTGATTTATAATGCCGCGAAAACCTACGCGACTCAATTAGGAAAAGGGGAAGGATATTCTAAATTAAACCCCGTGATTGCCTTGACGATTACCGATTTTGAAATGTTTGATAAGCATCCCAAAGTCATTTCTCATTTTGTCTTCAAAGAAAAAGATGATTTATTTGAGTATCCCGATCCTGAGATCGAACTATTTTTTGTAGAATTACCCAAATTTAACAAAAGTTTAGAGGAGTTAGAAACCCTCACAGACAAATGGATTTATTTTATGAAAAATGCTCCTTCCTTGGCAGTTATCCCCGATAAAATGGAGGAAGTTTCCGAAATCAAACAAGCTTTTGTTATTGCCAATGAAGCCAATTTAAGTCCGAGAGAATTGGAAGATTTAGAAAAGCGAGAAATGGTGATGGAAGATCAGCGCAATTTAATCCTGAGAGGAAGGCTAGAAAAAGCTTTGGAAATTGCCAAACAATTTCTTGATGTTGTTGATGATCAAACCCTTAGTCAAAAAACGGGTTTAACTCTTGAGGATATTCAACAATTACGGCAAGGATAGAACTCTAACAGAACACGATCGCGCCTTTTTTTTAGGAGGTGAGACAGCGCGATAACTTCAGCACAAAGGCATGGGTGCATCAGACGAGAAAATCTTGTAGAAAGCGCGATCGTCAAAGTCTGACGCACCCTACACCCCTATTCTGGCTCAATTCCCAAAGCCCGTAACTGAGCCGCAAATCGTTCAGCACGTTGTTGAGCTTGTTGAGCTTGTTGCTGTGCTTGTAATGCTGCTTCTTCTGGTGTGGGAACTAACTGCCCATCCTCGGTAAAATAGCGCAATTTTCCCTCATAAATTCCCAGATATAATTCTAGCACATCACTCCACAATCTACCCGATTCATTAGCCACAATTTCTTGATACTGTTGACCAATTAAACGAAACCCAGCAAAGGTCAAATCTTCAGGATCAAACCAAAAGTATTCGGAGGTTCTCCAACGACTTTGATACAATATTTTTTTCTCGTTTCGGTCAACTTTTGCTGTGGATTCCGAGAGCAATTCTATAATTATATCAGGGTACTTACCCTCTTCTTGCCAAACCACCCAAGACCGACGAGGACGTTTTTGCGTATTCCTGACGAGGAAAAAATCCGGGCCCCGAAAATCCCGATTACGCAATTGTTGTTCACTGTAATAAACGGTGAGGTTCGCTCCAATAAAAAAGTCATTTTTATCGCGCCACAACCATTCTAAACAGGCCACTAATAAGGCTAACTGCACATAATGTAAAGAACTTTCCATTTCCGGTTCATCACTTTCAATTTTACTGGCATCTGGCATTATTTTTGCCAATTCTTTAGCTGTAAAAACCATCCCTTAACCCTCCCAATCTGGTATATCCTCTAAGGCAAACGTCTTCATCGCGTCCCCAGTTCAATTATGTCGTACTATCCGACTTTTCAGCCGTTTTACCCTGATTTTATAAAGACTGCGAATTTCTCACCCGTTGCCAAAATTTCCTCTGCGATTTTTATACATGATAATACAGATTTCCCGCCAACGTGCTGAGACTTCAGGGAACCACCCCACTCACACATACAGAGGAAAATTTGCTAAACTGTGCCATCTCGCTCCTAGGATTACCGGGCTAGAATCACCATCAAGCAGCACTCAAATCTTCCTATGCCACATTAAAAAAGGTACGTTGTTGCGCTTTAGCCCTAAAGCGTAACAACGTACCTAGAAAATCTGTTAAATATTGTGACAGCCTGCTTTAGTCCTATTCCCATTACTAGAAACCCGGTTTTTAACCCCAGAAGCAGCTTCTTAAACAGGCTCTAAATTGCCACCTATTCTTGTGTGAACAACGCCTCAAACTCTTGCACAGAATTTACAGTAATAGCGCGTTTGTGCAGTTGTTTCAGCATGGCTAAATCGTTGATAGCAAAAACGCGATTCCTTAAGGCATCTGGCACAATTGAAAACCGTGTTTCCAAAACGTCAATTACATCCTCGCGAGTTGTTTCTAATTTGGCATCCCGCTCAAAACTGGTAATGTATGGCATGATTCTTTCCTCCTCTATTCGTCTGATTTCCGCTTTAAACTCTTGCTGAACTGCCTCCGGTAATGCCATGATCCATTCAATAAACCGGAACAATTCCCAAATCTGATTTCTACTATAACCGCGTTCGTACAGTCGTCGCACTAAGCTTAATTTTGACTGGAAACGGCGCGGTAAATCACTGCGCGTTGCTTGAGTTTCTAGGTGTGCCGCGATAATGGTGGCAAAGGGATTGGTGCTTTCCTCTAGGATCGCGGGTGAATAGTCGAGTAGTTTCACTACCGGAAACTGCAAACTACTTTGAAATCCCCATCGACTATAACTATATCCTGTTGGTCGCCAATTGGTGTTTTCGTCTCCCAATATGGCAAAGCTGAATACTTTTTGCCGATAGCGATCGAATAACCGATGATTGTAAATATACATCCGCTCGGCAAAATCTGACTGCTCTTGTCCTTGGATTTCGACATGAATTAACACCAAAGCATCTTCACCTGAATGCAGCCACACTTTTACTAACTTATCTGCTAAACGCCTGCCTGTCTCCGCATCGCGAATCAGTTCTTGTAATTCGGTATCTAAAGTTTCATAACCTCTCTCCCAATTAATATCTCTGTGAGTATCTGGAAAACAAAAAGCCATAAATGGCTCAAAATAAACGGTGAGTGCTTCTTTCCAAGCACTGTCGTAATCCGATCGCGCCTCATCTACCATCTCACACCCACTTTTTTCAACTTCTGGTTTAATTCTTTAGCTGCAAAAACCATCCCTTAACCCTCCCAATCCGGTATATCCTCTCAGGCAAACGTCTTCATCTCCTCCCCAGTTAAATTATCTCCCACAATCCCACTTTTTGGTTTACCATCTTTTGGTAAAAATTACGCACCTCTGGGCCATTGCCAAATCATTATAATCGGGAAATTCCATCTTGTCGGCAATGGGGAAGTTATCCCAGAATTGGCATTGAGAAACAGCTCCATGTCGCGGAATATCCAGCTAGAATCACCCACGATCGCGCTCATTATCGAGCACATCAAGTCCCTGGCTTGCTGATACTGATTTTTCATCCCGATGTGACTCTTTCCATTGACATTTCTGACAGCTTCACTGAATCAACTCGACAATATGCGCGATCGTATTGCTACGATAGGTGAGTAAATAATCAAGGCGATCAGCAAGCAAGCTTAAAATTAAATCTTCATAACTCATGCCATATTCTCCCAAACCTTCTACGACTAAACTCGTCACATTTTCTGTCGGACGCGTTAAATCGGGTTTAGGATTCGCTTCTAAAATATATAGTGTTCCCCGATCATCTGCCCGCAAGTCAATTCGCACCAAAGTATTTAAACTGAAATCCCGATAAATTCTCTGGGCTATATCAATTAAATTATGTTTAATATCCAGATTTTCATCTTTCAGTAATTGCATCCTGTCGGTGCTAATTGCTTTCTGATCCATAGAGGTAAAAATGGGGATACCAGGGTCGAGAATTCGCTCGATTGTAGAAAAGGCAAAAGGATGAGAATTTTTAGAAAAATGTCTTTTGGTATGAGTGATGTATCCACAAACGGCAACACAAAATTCTCGTCCGGGTAGATAGGTTTCAATTAAAGCTGTATTGTGGGTAATTTCATGAACTTGGGCAACTGCATCGGTTAACTGCTCCGCGGTTTCTACAAAATATATATTTAAGGAAGCTCGACCGGAAATAGGTTTGACTAAAAAGGGTCCAGAATAGTCTTCAAAAGTCAACAAAAAGCGACTATTTTCCCTTGAGTGAAAAATTCCTTGGGAAGGATGCCACGTCATAAAGGGGGCTGTCTTAAATCCTAAAGCTTGCAGTTCTAGTTTGAAGCAATGTTTGTTATCTAAAATCGAGCTATTGAGAGGATTATGTCCGACGTAAGGCATACCTAACATTTCCAGTATAGCAGGGGTATGACAGAGGGGATTATAGCCTTGGACACCCCCCGTATTTAACCAGCAAATGTGGATATTTTCTTGTTTCAGTTTTTCGGCAAGAGTGATGTCGTCTGCCATGACGAAAACCTGCTCAAAGCCAACATTCTCTAAAGCATTAGCAATGTCATGGGCAACTTTTTCATAAGTTTTCGTTGAACGCGGGTTGTGCGTTTTGTAAATGACACTACCTTCTTTATTTTTATCCCCACCATAAATAACGGCAATCCGCAATTTTTGATAAAGTCGTTCCATGTATGCCGAGAGCAAGTCAAAGTGATAGGTGAGTCTCATAGGGCGATATGAAGTGAAAAAAAGGTTAATCAAGTCTAGTTTTTCTGAGTAGATGAACTCGTTTTAGCCAGATAAATACCAACTAAAACGACGAGCCACGCGAATCCGTTGCTCAGACTTAATCCTTCTGAGAAAATAGCCCAAGCTAGTAGTGCAGTAATGGCCGGTTCGAGCAACAATGCGACTGCGACAAATCCCGATGATAACTGATTGAGGGTTTGCGCTAAAAGTCCCTGTCCCAAACATTGACAAATGAGGGCAAGAGAAATTACTGCTAACCATCCTTGCAAAGTGATCGGGAAGATTCGGCCTTGTGCCAATAACACTATGGGGAAGGTTAGTACAGCACCCAGTCCACAGCGCCAGAGGAGAATTGTCGCGGTGGAAAATTTAACGCGCAGTTGCTCAACAACTAGCAAGTAGCAGCCATACAATAGTGCGGCCAGCAACGCGGCTCCATCGCCAAACAAATTATCGGTAGAAATCTGTAAGTCGTCAATCCCGATTGTTATAGCACCTGCGATCGCGATCGCCATTCCCATTAAAAATCGCCTGTCAAAGGACTTTTGGAAAAACAGCCACCCTCCCAATGTGGTAAATAAGGGTGTTAAATTACGCAAAACAGTGGAATTAGCAACACTGGTTTGCGTCAGGGACCATGCCCAAAACCCCACTGAAAGAGAGGCGGCTGTTCCCATTATTAGTAATAGGATGAAGTCAGCACGAGTATAAATCCCACTTTTGGCCGCGGTTTCCTCCG
Source organism: Cyanobacteriota bacterium (assembly GCA_041172365.1). Classification (GTDB taxonomy): domain Bacteria; phylum Cyanobacteriota; class Cyanobacteriia; order Cyanobacteriales; family Microcoleaceae; genus JBEDKD01. The sequence continues at coordinate 5,291 of JBEDKD010000404.1, forward strand.
TCAATTGGCCGCGGACTCTTCCCTCTAATCCATTCCAAAACCCAAAGACAATCGTGGCTATCCAAAAGCGATGAAAGACTGTGGCAAACGGACTTATTTCCTGCTCACTCAATCGAATAAAAATCGCGGCTAAAGACAGAGCTAATAAAGCGACAGAAAATAAAAAAGTCGTGAGATGAGACGGTGCTTTCTCATTCTGTATTGCCGTTAATTCTAGTCGTTGCGTCATCTAAAAAATTTCTCCTCACTCAGGCTGATTTATCAAGTTTACCCAGATGCAACCCATGAAAAAATTAGCTGCTTTTTCTGATGCTGGCATCTGATACGGAGTTGCGTTCAGAGGATTTTATACTAACCGCACTTAGTATAAACTCAAGTCTCTAAGTGATACTCAAAGATATCTCTTCCTCGGTCATTTGACAGTTAGCAGCCCCACCCTTTAGGAGCTGGTAAATTTTAACACTAAAGCGCAACAACGTACTGTTTTTTTTGCCACTTTCCTCCCTCCATATTCTCAGACTCCCGTTGCCCCTGTTGACTGCAAACTTCATTTAATTCATTCCCCTGCACTCCTTCCTCCTTCAAAGCATCAAAACAAAAGCCTTCCCATTTGCCTTGGTGTCTTATCCATTATGGTTTGACTGAAGGGGTTAATCAAAGAGGAGTTATCAAAGCTCACAGAGCAATGGATTTATTTTCGGAAAAATGCTCTTTATTTTCCCCTTATCCCTAAAAAAAGAGGACTTTTTTGAAATAAAATAAGCTTTTGTTATTGCCAATAAAGCCTCTTCAACTCCGGCAGGAAAGGATAGAACTCTCAGGGAACCCGATCGCGCCTTTTCTTTAGGGGGTGAGCCAGCGCGATCGTGTCTCATTTGTATCCCTTCACCCCAGAGACAATCAAGGTATGTTAAAATAGATTATAGTTAACAAATTTGTCCAGAAACCTCATAAAATATATGCGATTCATTAACCCG
>JBEDKD010000405.1:0-11804 GCA_041172365.1 Cyanobacteriota bacterium
AAACTCCTCTCAATATCGGCTAATGTCGCACAACCACTTAACGCGATCGCGACATCTAATTCATCCTTTAATAATTCTAAAACATGACGAGCACCCGCTTCCCCATTTACCGCTAATCCCCATAAAATCGGACGGCCAAGTAAAACGGCTTTTGCCCCTAATGCTAAGGCTTTTAAGATATCAGTCCCCCGTCTTATTCCCCCATCCATTAACACTTCTACTCGATTTTCTACGGCTTCTATTACTTCACTTAACGCGTCAATAGTCGCGATCGCGCCATCTAATTGTCGCCCGCCATGATTAGAAACAATAATCGCGGATGCACCATAATCGATCGCGTGTCTTGCATCATCACCGCGTAAAATTCCCTTAACAATAATAGGGAGAGAAGTAAGCGAGCGTAACCATTCGATATCTTTCCAAGTCAAACTCGCATCAAATTGTTGAGAAACATATTGAAATAACCCTGACTCCCCATCAATCTGAGGGATTTTCAAATCGGAAATTGTCACTAAATTTGCTAATTCTAACCCATAAGGTAACACAAATTGATTACGCCGATCGCGTTCCCTTCTTCCTAACATCGGAGCATCAACGGTTAAACATAATGCACTAAAACCAGCTAATTCGGCTCTTTCTACTAAAGTGCGGGTAAGAGCGCGATCGCGATGAATATATAACTGAAACCATTGAGGAGTATTCAGACGTTGTTGTGCGACTTCTTCCAAACTGGTAGTCGATAAAGTGCTTAATACCATAATAGTACCTAATTGAGACGCGACTCTCGCGGTAGCTAATTCTCCATCAGGAGTCGCGAGACATTGAAAAGCCATCGGCGCGATTAAAATCGGAATATCTATTTTTTCACCTAAAATAGTTGTACTTAAATCCCGTTGACTCACATCCCTTAACATTTTTGGACGCAGTTTATAACGCTCAAAAGCCCCACGATTATCCCGTAAAGTAACCTCATCACAAGCACCACTGGCAAAATAATCTAACGCCATTTTCATAATAAACTGAGGTGCTAAAGATTCATATTCAAATAAATTAATCGGTTCATTCATAAATTAATTTACCTCCTGATACACACAGAATTTTTAGGGATAAACCCGGTTTATTAGTTTATTTTATAACAGATTTTGGCAGAATTATCGGAATTTTTTTGACAAAGAAGAGTAAAACCCCATAAAAAAGGGTACTCTCACCGATCATTTCCAAAAATTCCTCAATGCCCTCACGACTCTTTTCGATAAACATTCCCATAAATTCCCCCTGTTGAAACCTGCGATCGATCCAAGAGTCTAAAATAGATTTAAAACCCTCCGCACCATATCCACCTAAGAGAAAAATACCCCATCCTAAAAAAGCCAAAAAAGTTTCACGGGGATAATACCGCCAAAGCGCCTTGAAATCTCGGAAAAATATAATCGGAGTGATTAATAAAATACTAAAATAGATAATTTTCCAAGGATTAAGATATCCCTGAGCAGAGTTAAACATTTGATAAATTTTAAAAAGTTCATCCGCGCCCATATAAAATAAAACACATCCGGCTGTTAAAAGAAATAGACGAGAGGGCGGATAATAGGAATGTTTATACAAAATAAACAAGAGAAATGCTATGAGGGAAATGGTTAATAATTCGCCTCCTTCTACTAGGGAGTTAATACTAAACTTTGCATCGAAATCAAAGGGGGGATAAGGTGCTCCTGTGATGTAAATACTTGTGAGATAAACTCCTAAAATCGCGATCGCGAGAATGACGATCGCGATAAATAACAGATGAGTCGCGTTTTCCAGAAAATTTGTAGATAATTTCATGGTGATACTAATTTGAGAAAAGAAGACAACATGGAATCTGTAGCCATTTTTTTAGAGTTATCTCTTCCCCAAAATGACGATTTTTGAGAAACCATTTTTCTGCATAAGTGACATTATATAGCACGGAGGAAAAACATTAGGACATTTATGAAATGCCTTAATCTACAACTATCGTACCACAAGTGTCTTAATCTAAATGCGTAGTTATTCCTTGAGTGGGGGCGGGTTTATTAAGGTTATCGGTGGGTGGCAAAATTGATTGGTGAAGCCGCACCTACAGGTTTTCTTCAATATTTGACGATGAATATTATCTCACATTTTGCCATTGATGTAGGGGCGGGTTCACCCATATCTTTAATACCCACAAACAACTGATCAAAACCCGCCCCACCCGACGTTATTCCTTGAGTGGGGGCGGGTTTATTAAGGTTATCGGTGGATGGCAAAATTGATTGGTGAACCCGCCCCTACAGGTTTTCTTCAATATTCTACGATGAATATTATCTCACATTTTGCCATTGATTTAGGGGCGGGTTCACCCATATCTTTAATACCCACAAACAACTGATCAAAACCCGCCCCCACCCGACATTATCCTCAAAATTTATTTCGTTAAGGGTGAAAATAATCATAAATTTTTTGGGCTAAACTTCCCCCTATTCCTGGGACTTCTGCTAGTTGTTTTACCGTTGCCATTCTAATATAATCTACCGAGTGAAAATGTGCTAATAATTGTTTTTGTCTGTGATGCCCTAAACCCGGTATTTCATCTAAATACGATCGCGTCATTCTGGCATTTCTTTGTTGACGATGAAAACTAACCGCAAAACGATGAGCTTCATCTCTTAAACGTCTTAATAATTGCACTCCGGGTTGTTCGGGGTTAGTGGGTAAAGGCAAAGATTCACCAGGTAAAAAAATCTCTTCCCGTTGTTTCGCTAAACTAATGACTCGCAATTCTTCTAATAAGTTCATTTCTTTTAAAACTTCCACAACTGCCGAAAGTTGACCTTTTCCTCCATCAATCATAATTAAATCCGGTTGCTCTTTCCGGGTAACATCATCTCGTTTATAATCTCGAAAACGTCGTTTAATGACTTCCGCTAAACTCGCAAAATCATCGGAATGTCCCGATTTTACTTCAGGATTTTTGATCTTATAATGGCGATAATATTGTTGTGCGGGTAAACCATCAATAAATACCACACGAGACGCGACAGCATCCGAACCTTGAATATGGGAAATGTCATATCCTTCTAAACGATGGGGAATATCAGGTAAGTCCAGAATTTCTGTTAAATCTTGTAAGGCTTCCCGATCGCGATCGCCCATTTTTTGCCGTCTGGTTAATTCATAATGTGCATTCCGTTCAACCATTTCAATTAATTCAGCTTTACTTTGACGTTGAGGCACTAAAATAGTGACTTTTTTGCCTTTTTTTTGCCTTAACCAATCTGCTAAAATATCACTATCGGGTAATTCATATTGTACTAAAATTTCCGAGGGAATTTCCACAGATTCGACATTGTGATAATGTTCTTCTAATACTCTTTGTAAAATAACTCCTGCTTCTATTTCCCACCCTTTGATCGGAGGTAATATTTGCTCTTGTCCCCCCCCTTCAGGGGGGGTTAGGGGGGGTGGAGTTAGGGGAGAGACATCCGCGACAAAACCCAATCTTCCCACCAATTTGCCTGCCCGAATTTGGAATAATTGAATACACGCGTGTTTACTATCCGCAGAAAGCGCGATCGCGTCTCTGGAGACAGTATCATCAGACAAAGAAACCTTTTGATCAGAATTTAAAGAAATCAAATCATTAATTTGATCGCGAATTTTCGCTGCGAGTTCAAAATTTAACTCAGTTACCGCGACATTCATTTGCACATTTAATTGTTCCACTAACTCCCCCGTGCGGCCTTGAAAAATCATCGCGACTTTCTGCACAATTTTACCATAGTCTTCGGGAGAGATTAACTGTTGACAAACGCCCGGACAACGATTAATATCATAATTTAAACAAGGACGATCTTTAAAAAGAGGTTGAGGACGTTGACGCAGGGGAAAAATGCGTTTAACTAAATGTAAAATATTTCTCAGGGAACCCGTATCAACATAGGGACCATAATATCGGTCTTTAACATTCCTTAATTGACGTTTCCGGGTAATAAAAATACGGGGATATTTTTCCGACCAAGTAATACAAATATAAGGATATTTTTTATCATCTTTTAGTAAGACATTAAAATCCGGTTGATGTTGTTTAACTAGATTCGCTTCTAATGCTAATGCTTCCGCTTCTGTATCCGTAACAATAAATTCGATATCCCGTATTTGTTGCACCATCATCGCCACTCGGTGACTCAAATTTTGCGAATCTCGAAAATAAGAACGTACTCGGCTTCTTAATTTCTTAGACTTGCCAATATAAAGAATCCGATCGCGATCGTCACGCATCAAATAAACCCCCGGCACCGCGGGAATTTCCTGCAAACAATTTTCCAAGCGCTCTACATCTTTAATCAGAGGTAATATATTCACTGTTGACATAATCAAAATCATCCTAAATTTGAGTTAATATTATTTATATTTTAACTTATCTAAGCTGTTACGCATTTTAAATTAAGTAGCACAGGCTTCCAGCCTGTGTGAGGCAGGATGCTTGTCCTACTTTATGTGGTTTAAATGCGTCGATTTATTGAGTTTATAGCCACGTTTATTAATCCTTTCTCTAAGAGCATCTTGAACCATAGATTGTGCCATTTCGACGGTTTCCCAATCTATAGAATTTTCCCATTGTGTATCATCAGGAATAATCTCATCAACGCGATCGATCTCAGTAACTTGATACTCCTGTTCCGAAATAACTAAACCCCCGTTAATTTCCTTCAACATCCGCTCTAAAATATCACGATGACAAAGGCGATCATGGGGGGCCACATCTAACTCCAAATTGAGCTTACCTAATAAATTTTCTATCTGACTAGCAACAGCAGTTAAAGGATGCTGTAAAACCGTTTGAGTGGTTTCCATAGTTATCCCCTCAAGTGACAATCTTAGTTTATCATATTTTTTCCTCATTGGTCAAAATGATTCTAATATGAGTTAATCTGTAGGTTGGGTTGAGAACATAATTCCCTTGGAGATTGCCAATATGTAAAACTCAACCCAACCTACTTAATATAAACTTCATTTGTCAAAATGATTCTAATATGAGATAATCAATCTGTCTTTAAGGAAAAAACCATGCGACTCTCTCAAATGCTTTTTGTCACCCTGCGAGAAGATCCCGCAGAAGCAGAAATTCCCAGTCATAAACTCTTACTCCGTGCGGGTTATATCCGTCGCATTGGCAGTGGAATTTACGCGTATCTTCCCTTTATGTGGCGTGTCTTAAAAAAAGTTTCTCAAATTGTTCGCGAAGAAATGGACGCGACGGGAGCTCAAGAATGTCTCCTACCTCAACTACAACCCTCTGAGTTATGGAAAGAGTCCGGCCGTTGGGATACTTATACCCAAGCCGAAGGAATTATGTTTGCTCTCACCGATCGCCAAAATCGTGAATTAGGATTAGGACCAACTCACGAAGAAGTGATTACAACGGTGGCAAAAGAGATGATTCAATCCTATCGTCAATTACCCGTTCATTTATATCAAATTCAGACCAAATTTCGAGATGAAATTCGTCCCCGTTTTGGCTTAATGCGCGGTCGAGAATTTATTATGAAAGATGGTTATTCTTTCCATAGTGATGAAGAAAGTCTCAAAAAGACTTATCAAGATATGCACCGGGCTTACAGTAATATGTTACGTCGTTCTGGTTTGAAATTCCGCGCGGTAGATGCTGATTCCGGGGCCATTGGTGGTTCTGGTTCCCAAGAATTTATGGTACTTGCGGACGCGGGTGAAGATGAAGTTCTTTATACAGAAGATGGCAAATATGCCGCGAATGTTGAGAAAGCTGTTTCTCTTCCTTCTGATGCCAAAACCTCTCCCTTTAGTAGTTATGAAAAACGGGAAACACCGGGGACTGATACCATTGATAAATTGTGTCAATTTTTGAAGTGTTCCCCCACACAAATTGTCAAAAATGTTCTCTATCAAGCTGTTTATGATAATGGCATGACTGTCTTAGTTTTAGTCAGTCTTCGTGGCGATCAAGATGTTAATGAGGTGAAATTACAAAATGAATTAACCAAATTAGCTGAACAATTTGGCGGTAAAACGGTTTTATCTTTGACGGTTCCCGATGCTGAATCTCAACAAAAATGGGCGACTAAACCTTTACCTTTAGGATATATCGCGCCTAATCTTTCTGATGATTATATCGCGGGTAATAAACAAGTTCATGGTAAATTCTTGCGCCTAGTGGATCAAACCGCCGTGGACTTAAATAATTTTGTCACAGGAGCCAATGAATCCGGTTATCACGTTGTAGGAGCTAATTGGGGGAGCGAGTTTGAATTCTCGGAAAAAGTCCTCGATATTCGTAAGGCAAAAAAAGGCGATCGCGCTTTCCATGATTCAACTCAACTCTTAAAAAGCGCCAGAGGAATTGAAGTCGGTCATATTTTCCAATTAGGGATAAAATATTCGAAAGCAATGGGCGCGACTTATACCAATGAACAAGGAGAAGATGTACCATTTGTTATGGGATGTTATGGCGTTGGAGTCTCTCGATTAGCTCAATCAGCCGTCGAACAATCCTATGATAAAGATGGCATTATTTGGCCCGTCGCGATCGCGCCCTATCATGTCATTATATCAGTTCCTAATATTTCCGATAGCCAACAAATAGAAGTCGCCGAAAAACTCTATCAAGAGCTCAATAAATCCGGCATAGAAACCCTCTTAGACGATCGCGATGAGCGAGCAGGAGTAAAATTCAAAGATGCTGATTTAATTGGCATTCCCTATCGGATTGTCACAGGGCGATCGTTAAAAGATGGTAAAGTAGAAGTAGTAGAAAGGGCGACCAAAAAATCCCAAGATATTGCCATTGATGAGGTGACATCAACCTTAAAACAATGGATTGAAACCGCGTTACAATAAACTTGAATTAAATGAGGTATAATTAAACATAGAATCATTCAGGGGATAAAAACTTGGTTTTCCGGTTTCCGTGCTTCCCTGTTGTATGTTTATTTATGCCTCCCTTGTCCTAATTTAAAGTAGTACAGGCATCCTGCCTGTATCTCTGCCTGTATCCCTCCTGCCTGTATCCCTTGCCTGTATCCCTTGCCTGTATCCCTGCCTGTATCTATTTTCTCATTAAGTAGGATACTGAGACTAAATTTTTCTAGGGGAAATTACACAAATTTAGTATCAGTTATTCTTCGAAAATCTCTCTTGTGCAACAATATTTCGTGAAAAATTACGAATTTCTCAAATTTTCTGGGGATATCACTTCTATTCAATAGGTAGATTAATTTCATAATGATTGATGAATCTCATCCTATTTCAAGAAAATGAGAATAATTCAAGAAAATTACAAAACATGAATCTCAAAAAATGGTTTTTGCAATTTTTTCAACCGAGATATTTTGCATATTTAAGTAAAGTAGCACTGATCGCGATCGCGTATTTTGTGAGTGGAAAAATAGCCGTTTCCATTCCGGGTGTCAAACTATTAGGTTCATCAGTATGGCCACCAGCAGGAATAGCCCAAGGTTTCTTATTATTATTTGGTCCCAAATATTGGCCAGGGGTATCATTAGGAGCTTTTTTCTTTGATATTCTCGGTTTAAAACCTTCATTAACATTTGCATTAGGAGCGGCTGTTGGTTCAGGATTACAAGCTTTTTGTGCTGTAATTTGGTTAAGACGTTTCCACTTTAATACATCTTTCAAGGGCATGATTGATGTGATAAAATTTGTCTTAATAGGTGTTTTCTTAGCAACTCAAATTAGTTGTACATTAGGAGCATTTCGTCTCGCGATAACTGAACTTGTACCCTGGGAACAATATTGGGAGGTTCGCTGGAATTGGTGGCTAGGCGATTCAATGGGAATACTGATTTTTACTCCCTTAGTGTTAATGTCTATCCTGAAGAAACCAGAAGGAAAACAAAATAAAATTAACCACAAAAAAAGACTCAAAATTATTTTTAATTTTGCGATATTGTTAACATCTTTAATCATGGTTAGTTGGGAAGTGTTTGCCGCGACAACAGATAAAGCGATCGCTCGTTATCCCCTGGAATATTTACCATTTCCCTTCATTATCTGGGCCGCCATTCAATTCGGACATAAAGGGGCAGTATTAACATCTTTTATCGTTTCTAGTATCGCAATTTGGGGAGCATCCCAAGGGGGAGGACCCTTTATTACCAAAGCCGAAAATCTCAATCAAGCCATTTTATTATTACAGACATTTATGGGAGTAATGACAATTACAGCCCTTCTTTTAGCCGCGACAGTCACCGAAAGAACTTTGGCAGAAAAATCCTTACGTCAGAGTGAAATTAAATATCGGGAATTAGTGGAAAATGCTAATAGTATTATTGTGCGATTGGATCAGGAAGGGAATATTACATTTTTCAATGAATTTGCCGAAAAGTTTTTTGAGTATTCCCAGGAAGAAATAGTCGGTAAATCTGCCCTAGGAACAATTGTACCTAAAACAGATAACGCGGGATATAATTTAGCACAAATGATGAAAGATATTTTAGATTATCCCGATCAGTATATCAATAATGAAAATGAAAATATCAAACGCAGTGGAGAAAGAGTGTGGGTGGCTTGGTCCAATAAGCCTTTATTTGATACCGAAGGAAATTTCACAGGATTATTATGTATTGGCACTGATATTACCGATCGAAGACGGGCGGAAATTGCTCTGCAACAACTTAATGAAGAATTAGAAAAACGAGTCAAAGAAAGAACAAATGCGTTACAAGAAACCTTATCAAAACTACAAGAGCAACAGGAGAAATCGGAAAAATTACTTTTGAATATTTTACCACAAGCCATTGCCGATCGCTTAAAAGAGGACGAAAGTACCATAGCTGATACCTTTGCTGATGTTACGATCCTATTTGCAGATATAGTCGGATTTACACCCTTAAGCGCGCGTCTTTCACCCTCAAGAGTCGTGTATGTATTAAATGATATTTTTTCCGCCTTTGATCAACTCGCGGAAAAACATGGATTAGAAAAAATCAAAACCATTGGGGACGCGTATATGGTAGTTGGGGGACTTCCCACTCCCCGTCATGATCACGCGGAAGCCATTGCCGAAATGGCCTTAGATATGCAACAAGAAATTACTCGTTTAAGTGCCATTCACGGTGAAAATTTTAGTATTCGAGTGGGAATTAATAGTGGGCCAGTGGTTGCCGGAGTGATCGGCATTAAAAAATTTATTTATGATTTATGGGGGGATAGCGTTAATATCGCGAGTCGCATGGAGTCTCAGGGAATACCCGGATGTATTCAATTGACAGAAGTGACTTATGAGATATTAAAGGATAAGTTTTTCTTAGAAAAACGTGGTATGATTGAAGTCAAAGGCAAGGGAAAAATGGTTACTTATTTATTGAAAGGAAGAAAAAAATCAACAACGCTATTAATGCCAATGAGTAGATTTTAATAGAGAAATGGACGCGTACTTGTGTCTGGTTGTGAGCATCTTGTCTTCCTGTCCTTTTCTGATAATATTGCAATCCTAAAAGGTTGTGGTAAAAACCTAGGGGTGATGTCTTCGTGCCAATCCAACAGAAGGGGCAACCACGGGGAGAAGGGGGCAACCACGGGGGGATTGCCCCTACAAAAATATTACAATTAAAATAGGATTGCTATAGTTTTTCATATAGAATTGATGTCATAAAACTGCACATGGGCTATTTTCCTAAATCTGGTCTACAACTGATGTAGTGATGAGAAGAAGTTTCTTACCGCCCAAAATAGAAGAAATTAAATTTAAGAGGAAACTATGAATATGAATGAACAACCAGAAAGTCGCCGTATCCCGATTCTCACCGTCGCGGGTATCTGTGGGTTAGTCTTAGTCGCGGGAGGGGGTATCACTTGGTTGACTTTAAATAATGGCAAAAGCAGTCCTCCTGTCTCTTCGAGAAGTGTCACCCCTCCTCCACCCCCTCCTGTACCTTCATCCTCTGGGGTAATATCTAGTCCAGGGGAGTCGCCTGGGGTGATGATTCCTGTACCCCCTCCGAGCTCAGGGACTAGAATTTCTCCCTTTCCTGAGTCTTCTTCCCAAACACAAACATCTATTCCTCCATCTTCCCAAGGAATAAACTCTCCCTTACCAACCCCTTTATCGGAGAAGTCGGGAGAGCCGGTTTCTCAGTCTGTTTCTGGGGGGAGTAAAGACAATGTAGAAGTCTATTGGTTAAAAGAAAATAGTGGCAAATTAGAGGTATTTCCAACTAAGGTGACGATCGCGACGGCTTTACCACCCGAAGTCACTTTACAAGAGGCCTTTAATCATTTATTGAAAGGACCTGGTGATCGTAATATTGCCAATGAAATACCGAAAGGGACAAAAATTCGCACAATGACGGTAAAGGGAGATAGTGTCTATATTGATCTCTCTCAAGAATTTACCCAGGGCGGGGGAAGTAATTCCATGATCGGCCGTTTAGGGCAGGTTATTTATACCGCGACGAGTTTAAAACCTGATGCCAAAGTCTGGATATCCGTCGAAGGAAAACCCTTACAAATGTTAGGCGGTGAAGGCTTAGAAGTTTCTCAACCTAGTACCCGCGCTAACTTCCAAAAGAATTTTCCTCAGTAGTGGGGATTGGGGATTGGTGATTGGTGATTGGGAATTGGGGATTGGTGATTGGTGATTGGTGATTGGGGACGTTTTTTTCTTCCTTCTTCCCTCTTCCTTCTTCCCTCTTCCTTCTTCCTTCTTCCTTCCCTTTATTCCTTATTGGTGAAAGACAAAGTGCGAAAATGACGAGCTTGTTGTTCAATACGAGTCGCGAGACGATCGCAAACTAACTCGAATAACTCAAAAATAAACTCATCATTGACGCGATAATAGGCAGAAGTCCCCTCAGTACGACGGGAAAGGATACCAGCTTGCAACATCAGTTTCAAATGCTTAGAAACATTCGCCTGACTGGTATCCGTCGCCTCCACTAACTCTTGTACACACTTTTCGCCGCCGCGTAACAGGTTCAAAATCCGTAAACGCATCGGTTCACTTAAAACGCTGAAATATTCAGCCACTTGTTGCACAACCTCTATGGGCACAGGCTGGGATGACTTCATTCAAACTCACCGAATTTTAGATCCTTAATTAATAACTTAATACTAATCAGGACTAATTCGCATTAAGGGTTGACCATATTCCACGGGTTCTGAATTTTGTACCAAAATTTCCACCACCCGGCCTGAGACTTCCGCCTCGATCTCGTTCATTAACTTCATCGCCTCGATAATACAAACCGTTTGGCCAATACTCACGCGATCGCCCACATTGACAAAAGGAGGTTCATCAGGGGCCGGAGAGCAATAGAAAGTCCCCACCATTGGCGATACGATTGCTACCCTTTTGGTATCCGCTTGGGGCGGTGGAGGAGAGGGTGTCGCGGGTGCAGGTTTACTGGGGACGGCTTCGGCGAGGGTGACAGTCGTAGGATGAGTAACCGGAGCAGGAGTCGTTACTATTGGTGTTAAGGGACCTGGGTAAGTCGTGGGATCAATACCCGTCATAGCGCGATCGGTCACAGAAACGCCCTTGCGTACCATCAATTCAAAATCCGCGCTTTTTAAAGTTAACTCGGAAATGCTGGTTTGGTCAAAGGTCGTGAGCAGTTCGCAAAGTTGATTAATGTCTAATTGCACAGTCGGTTCATTCACTAGGATTAACTAAACAAGGGAGAAGAAAGACTGGAGATTGGGGAATGGGTAATCGGGAATGGGTAATCGGGAATGGGTAATCGGGAATGGGTAATCGGGAATGGGTAATCGGGAATGGGTAATCGGGAATGGGTAATCGGGAATGG
>JBEDKD010000406.1:0-38024 GCA_041172365.1 Cyanobacteriota bacterium
TCAGCATTTAATACAACAGGATAGGGCTGAGGTTATTCCTGGGGTGGGGGCGGGTTTATTAAGGTTATCTGTGGGTGACAAAACTGATCGGTGAACCCGCCCCTACCGGTTTTCTTCAAGATTTTACGATCAATTGTATCTGACATTTTACCATCAATGTAGGGGCGGGTTTACCTATATCTTTAATAGCAAAAGACAACCGATCAAAAACAGCCCCCCCCCACAGACAAATGCTCTAGTTGCGATCGTTGTCAAATTAGGATAAACCAAAGTTAATCAAATTTACGTTTGATAAATTTTTGTAAATTTGAGGTAAAAGCGGGTGAGGCTCTGTTAGACTGGATGAAAGTGATAAGTATAGTGTTGACCTTTGAGATGTGAAACTTGTGGCACAGGCATCTTGCCTGTGATGGGCCTTAGCCCGTTCCACATTTACATCTTATTTAAAAATGCTATATAAGAAATTTATGCTGAATCCCAATTTTAACCGGAGTGTATTTGTCAGTCTTCTGAGTGGGATAATTTGGTCGAGTGCCGTTAATTTTATCATCCCATTTTCCCTAACAACTGAGGTATTAGCTCAGACAGTAAACCCTCGGAAAGCCGAAGCCGATAAGCTATTTGCAGAAGGGCTGAAGCTGTATAACTCAAGTCAATATTCAGCCGCGTTAAAGTCTTGGGAAGATGCTCTAAAGATTTACACAGAGATACGCGATCACGCTGGCGAAAGTAACTCCCTCGGTAGCATTGGGAATGTTTACCACAGTCTAGGAGAACACCAAAAAGCTTTAGATTATTTTCAGCAGTCCTTGACTATTGCAAAAGAAATAGGTGATCGTTCTAGCATTAGTAGAACTCTCAATAACATTGGGTTTATTTACAAGAGTTTAGGAGAACACCAAAAAGCTTTAGATTATTTTCAGCAGTCCTTGACTATTGCAAAAGAAATACGCGATCGCTATGTCATAAGGCAGTCTAGCCTTAACATTGCCGATGTTTACTACCATTTAGGAAAATACCAAAAATCATTAGAATATTATCAGCAATCTTTGAGTCTTAATAAAGAAATAGGTAATCGCGCAGGCATCACTGGCTCTCTCCTTGGCCTTGGGAATGTTTACCACAATTTAGGAGAGTACCAAAAATCATTAGAATATCATCAGCAATCTTTGAGCATTCAAAAAGAAATAGGAGATCGTGCTGGTATCCGTAATTCTCTGCATAACATTGGGGATATTTACAATCATTTAGGAGAGTACCAAAAAGCCTTAGACTATTATCAGCAATCGTTGGTCATTACCACAGAAATTGGTGATCGATTTAGCATGAGTAGTTATCTCAATAACATTGGGTTGGTTTACCATAATTTAGGACAGTACCAAAAAGCGTTAGAATATCATCAGCAATCTTTGAGCATTCAAAAACAAATAGGCGATCGCGCTGGTCTAAGTAAATCCCTTCTTAACATTGGGAATGTTTACAACGATTTAGGAGAGTACGAAAAAGCCTTAGACTATTATCAACAATCTTTAACTATTAAAAAAGAAATAGGCGATCGCGCTGGCTTAACTAACTCCCTCATAGGCATTGGGAATGTTTATGACAGTTTAGGAGAATACCAAAAAGCCTTAGACTATTATCAACAATCTTTGAGTATGGATAAAGAAATAGGCGATCGCGCTGGCGTAAGTAAGTCCCTCAATAACATTGGGAATGTTTACGAAAGTTTAGGAGAGTACCAAAAAGCGTTAGAATATTATCAGCAATCTTTAACTATTCAAAAAAAAATAGGCGATCGCGCTGGGGAAGGTATAAGTCTTGGTAACATAGGAATAGCTTACGCTCGATTGAAAAACTATGTACAATCGGAAAAATATCTCTTCGCAGCTATTGACATTTTAGACTCTTTACGTTTGAGATTAAAAGATCAAGATAAAGTCTCGATTTTTGAAACTCAAACGTCAAGTTACTATAACCTGCAATCCGTTTTAGTAGCTCAAAATAAAACCGAGCAGGCATTAGAAGTATCTGAAAGAAGTCGCGCGAGAGCCTTTATGGAATTACTCTCCTCTCGTCTGGGCAATACTTCCATTAAACCCCCAACACTTGCCCAAATCAAAGATATTGCTAAAAAGGAAAATGCCACTCTCGTCGAATATTCAATAGTTGAGGATAAACTGTTAATTTGGGTAATTGAACCTACGGCAAAAATTACCTTACGTCAAGTCGATTTAAAATCCAAGAATTTAGCAGAAATTGCCGAAAAAGGACGAGTTGCCGCGGCAATTGGCAGAGCCAGATCATCAGAAGCAGAAAACACGAAGATTTCGGAATTAGTACGGGGAACTCGCGAAACTCTCAGTAAATCAGTGCCCAGCTCTCAACCGACTATTCGTAATTTACAACAATTGTATCAACTGCTGATTCAACCTATAGACGATTTATTACCAACTAACCCCGATGCTCATGTCATTTTTATTCCTCACCAGTCATTATTTCTCGTTCCCTTTCCTGCCTTACAAGATGCACAGGGTACATATCTCATCCAAAAACATACCATTCTCACCGCGACTTCGATTCAACAATTAGAGTTTAGTCATCAACAATTGACAAAAAATCAACAAACTAATCCGCCTAATTCTCTCGTGGTTGGCATTCCCAGAAACGCGGTGATTTTGGGGAATCCATCCCCCATGCCTAAAGTTATTTATCGTGATGGCACATCCGAACAATTAAAATCCTTAAAAGGTGCTGAGGATGAAGCCAAAGCCATTGCCAAAATCTTAAAAATCGAACCTTTAATTGGAAATCAAGCTACGAAAAAAATAATTTTACAGCAAATGTCGGAGGCAAAAATTATTCATTTAGCCACTCATGGATTACTGGCGGATTTGGGAACAGGGATACCCGGAGTTTTAGCCTTTGCCCCTTCTGGTAATGATAATGGTTTATTAACTTCATCGGAGATATTTGACTTGAAACTCAATGCTTCTTTAGTGATTTTAAGTGCTTGTAATACGGGCAGGGGGAAACTTACAGGAGATGGAGTAATCGGATTATCACGAGCTTTTTTAAGTGCAGGGGTTCCCAGTATTATTGTTTCATTATGGGCGGTTAATGATGCTTCTACAGCATTTTTGATGACTCAATTTTATCGGCATTGGCAAGAGGGAAAAATGGATAAAGCCCAAGCCTTGAGACAAGCTATGTTAAACACCATGAAACAATATCCTAAACCCGGAAATTGGGCGGCATTTACTCTGATTGGTGAAACGCAATAAGCAGAAAGCGGGTTGAGGGAGAAACCGGGTTTCTTCACCAAATCCCCAATGTTGTGCAAAGCCTCTGAAAGAAACCCGGTTTCTGATATTTGGGGAAACCGGGTTTTTTGGGTTAGGGAGAAACAGGGTTTCTTCACCAAATCCTACTTTTGTCAAAACCCTCTGAGAGAAACCCGGTTTCTGAGATTTGAGGAAACCGGGTTGAGGGAGAAACCCGGTTTCTTTACCAAATCCCCAATGTTGTCCAAAGCCTCTGAGAGAAACCCGGTTTCTGATATTTGGGGAAATCGGGTTGAGGGAGAAACCCGGTTTCTTGACAAAATCCCCAATCTTGTCCAAAGCCTCTGAGAGAAACCCGGTTTCTGAGGTTTCTTGGGTTTCTTAGGTTTTGGAGAAACTCGGTTTCTGAAAATATGACATAAATCTTTACGTTATTTAACAAAAATAGAGATTTGGATTGATATCTTCAAAAAAAACACCAAGTGTTAAAAAAAGACAAAGAAAATCCTCTATTTTACCCACAGATTAGATAATACGAATAGGTGATTGGGGAGACCATGTACCGACGATAAAATGCCCCAAAACCTGACACCATCTCAAGGTCCCTGATACTGGACTAGCTCATGGACTGTTCAAAAACCGTCCAGAAAAACAACAGTGAAGTTGTTTAAATACGCGGAGGAATCACCACAAAATCAACTTGTTTAAATCTTGCCATCCTCAAAAGAATTAAAGGCTTGAAAGAAAGTATGACTACAAGAACTTATGCCACCCTTGACGGTAACGAGGCAGTCGCCTATGTTGCCTATCGTCTTAATGAAGTAATTGCCATTTATCCCATTACACCTTCTTCCCCAATGGCTGAATGGTCCGATGCCTGGACCTCGGAGGGAAAACCCAATCTTTGGGGCACGATCCCTTCTGTAGTGGAAATGCAAAGTGAAGGGGGAGTCGCGGGCGCGGTTCATGGAGCCTTACAAACGGGTTCCTTAACCACCACTTTTACCGCGTCCCAAGGCTTGTTACTGATGCTCCCCAATATGTATAAAATCGCGGGGGAATTAACGCCTACTGTCTTTCATATCGCGGCGCGATCGCTGGCGGCCCAAGGTTTATCAATCTTTGGGGATCATAGTGATGTCATGTCGGCGCGATCGACGGGATTCGCGATGTTATGTTCCGCGTCGGTCCAAGAAGCCCATGATTTTGCCTTGATTTCCACCGCGGCTACTTTAGAGTCTCGCATTCCATTCCTTCATTTCTTTGATGGGTTCCGCACTTCCCATGAAGTTCAAAAAGTAGAAATGTTGACGGATGACGATATGCGATCGCTCATTTCCGAAGAGCAGATATTTGCCCATCGGGCACGCGCATTAACACCCGATAAACCTGTTTTACGAGGAACTGCACAAAACCCCGATGTTTATTTCCAAGCACGGGAAACCGTCAATCCTTATTATAACAATTGTGTCGAAGTCACCCAACGAATTATGGATGATTTCGCCAAGTTAACCGGACGTAAATATCAATTATTTCAATATCACGGCGATCCCCAGGCAGAACGAGTCATTGTTATCATGGGTTCCGGTGCTGATTCCGTCCATGAAACCGTTGATTATCTCAATAAGAATGGGGAAAAAGTTGGGGTATTAAAAGTAAGATTATATCGACCCTTTGATGCCAAACGCTTTGTCGAGGCTTTACCCCCCAGTACCAAAAAGATCGCGATATTAGATCGTTGTAAAGAGCCCGGAGGTCCTGGGGAACCCCTTTACTTAGATGTGATTACCGCGTTAGTCGAAG
Source organism: Cyanobacteriota bacterium (assembly GCA_041172365.1). Classification (GTDB taxonomy): domain Bacteria; phylum Cyanobacteriota; class Cyanobacteriia; order Cyanobacteriales; family Microcoleaceae; genus JBEDKD01. The sequence continues at coordinate 5,085 of JBEDKD010000406.1, forward strand.
AAGACAAAACCCATATTAAACCCATTGGCGGACGCTATGGTTTATCATCGAAGGAATTTACTCCCGCGATGATAAAAGCGATTTTTGAAAATCTGGGATCAGACAAACCAAAGAATCACTTTACTATCGGTATTAACGATGATGTTAGCCATAGTAGTCTCGATTATGATCCCTTCTTTTCCATCGAATCCGACAACGTTGTGCGGGCAATTTTCTACGGTTTAGGTTCCGATGGAACCGTAGGAGCCAACAAAAATTCGATCAAAATTATTGGTGAAGAAACTGATAACTATGCCCAAGGTTATTTCGTTTATGACTCGAAAAAATCCGGTTCCGTTACCGTTTCCCACCTCCGTTTCGGTTCCGAACCCATCCGCTCTATTTACTTAATTAACCAAGCGAATTTTGTCGCGTGTCATCAATGGGTATTTCTCGAACAATTCGAGATGTTAGATACCATTATGCCAGGAGGCATTTTCCTCTTAAATAGTCCCTACAGTGCCGATGAAGTTTGGGATAAACTGCCGCGTTCCGTCCAAGAAACCATTATTAACAAAAAAGTAAAACTTTACGTTAGTGATGCCAATACAGTTGCCCGTGCAGCCGGAATGCCAGGACGTATTAACACCATCATGCAAGTGTGTTTCTTCGCGTTATCGGGAGTATTACCCAGAGAAGACGCGATCGCGCAGATCAAAAAATCCATCCAAAAGAGCTACGGCAAAAAAGGTCCAGAAGTCGTCAAAATGAACCTAGAAGCCGTCGATAAATCTCTCGCCTCTCTTTATGAGGTAAAAGTTCCAGAAACCGCGTCTAGCACGATTAAATTACGGTCTCCAGTCCCCGATGCCGCGCCAGAATTTGTCCGAGACGTATTAGGGGCAATGATAGCCAAATGTGGCGATAATTTACCCGTAAGTGCCCTACCCGTTGACGGAACCTATCCCACTGCGACATCTCAATGGGAAAAACGCGATATCGGTCAAGAAATTCCCGTTTGGGACCCTGATGTTTGTGTGCAGTGTGGCAAATGTGTCATGGTATGTCCTCACGCGGTGATTCGGAGTAAAGTTTACGAACCCGCTCTATTAGAAAATGCACCTTCTACCTTCAAGAGTAAAGATGCTAAGGACCATGATTGGAAGGGGTTAAAATTAACCATTCAAGTTTCACCTGAAGACTGTACGGGATGTGGGCTTTGTGTTGATATTTGTCCCGCGAAGAATAAGTCTCAACCCAAACTCAAAGCCATTAATATGGCACCGGAATTACCCTTACTTGAAGGGGAACGAGAAAACTGGAATTACTTCTTCAATTTGCCTAACCCCGATCGCCTACATCTGAAATTAAATAAGATTAGTCATCAACAGATGCAACAACCCTTATTTGAGTTCTCAGGAGCCTGTGCCGGATGTGGTGAAACACCTTACTTAAAACTGGCAAGTCAATTATTTGGCGATCGCATGATTGTCGCGAACGCGACAGGATGTTCCTCCATTTATGGCGGAAATTTACCCACAACCCCTTGGGCGAAAAACCCCGACGGACGTGGACCGGCTTGGGCTAATTCACTCTTTGAAGATAACGCGGAGTTTGGTTTAGGCTATCGAGTTTCCATCGACAAACAAGCCGAATTTGCCGCGGAATTAGTGCAACAATTAGGGGGTGAAATCGGCGATAATTTAGTGTCAGAAATTATCAACTCGACTCAAAAAACAGAAGCCGATATTTGGGAACAACGGGAACGAGTTACCCAACTCAAACAAAAATTAGAAGCTCTTAACTCCCCCATTGCCAAACGCTTATTAAATGTCGCGGATTATTTAGTGAAAAAGAGTGTTTGGATTATTGGTGGAGACGGTTGGGCCTATGATATTGGTTACGGTGGTTTAGATCACGTGATCGCGAGTGGTCGTAATGTCAATATCTTGGTATTAGATACTGAAGTTTATTCTAATACAGGCGGTCAAATGTCGAAATCAACTCCTCGTGGAGCCGTGGCTAAATTTGCCGCCGCGGGTAAACCAGCTTGTAAGAAAGATTTAGGTTTAATCGCGATGACTTACGGCAGTGTTTATGTCGCGAGTGTGGCAATGGGAGCCCGTGATGAACATACTTTACGCGCCTTTATGGAAGCGGAAGCCTATGATGGACCATCCTTAATTATTGCCTATAGCCATTGTATTGCTCATGGTATTGATATGACCAAGGGAATGCAACAGCAAAAAGCCGCGGTTGAGTCAGGGGCAAAACTGTTATATCGGTATCATCCCGATCGCGTTGAAGCCGGCGAAAATCCGCTCCAATTAGATATGCACTCGCCCAAAATCCCAATGGAGCAATATATGTACGCGGAAAACCGCTTTAAGATGCTCAAAGGTAGCAAACCGGAAGAAGCACGACGCTTATTAAAAGAAGCACAACATGATGTCGATTCCCGTTGGGCAATGTATCAATATTTAGCCGCACGTTCCCCCTCTCACGATGGTAATGGACATGGACATCATGCCGCACCTAAACCCGAGGAAAAAGGGACGGAAAAACCCAGTAAAGTGTAATTAGCTAATGGGTAATAGGTAATTGGTAATAGGTAATGGGTAATCAGAAATCCGGTGGCGCGATCGGTCTTTTTCTTAATCTCTCATCTCCTATTACCCATAATATCAAGTCCGGTTAAATAGGCAGAATCACCGTAGGGGAAGCAAGAGATCCCGTCAACCCGCCCCCACTCAATATTATTACTAATCAACCCGACTTGATCTAACCCATTACCAATTACCCATTACCAATTACCCATTACTAATTACCCATTCCCCCAAAAGTTAATATTGTGTCAAAGGAGAAAAAAGAATGGACTTAACAACGACTTACATGGGATTGACATTAAAATCGCCCTTAATTCCCTCCGCGGCAGCCCCCCTTACCGAAGAAATTGATAACATTAAACGGTTAGAAGACGCGGGCGCGGCAGCCGTAGTATTACATTCCTTATTCGAGGAACAAATCAGCCAAGAAAGATTAGAATTACATCATCATAGTGTCTTTGGCACAGAAAGTTTTGCCGAAGCCTTAACCTATTTTCCTGAACCCAGTCTTTTCCATGTAGGAACCGACGAATATCTCAACCATATTCGCAAAGCAAAAAAAATGGTTGATATACCCATTATTGCCAGTTTAAATGGTTCTAGTGTAGGGGGATGGGTGGACTATGCCCAACAAATTGAACAAGCCGGAGCCGACGCGTTAGAATTAAACGTCTATTATGTGCCTACGGATATGGAAATGACAGGAGCGCAAGTAGAACAGAATTATATTGATATTCTACGCGCCGTTAAATCAGAAGTCAAAATTCCTGTTGCCATTAAATTAAGTCCATTTTTTAGCAACATGGCAAATATGGCAAAACGGTTAGGAGACGCGGGTGCAGATGCCCTAGTTTTATTTAATCGTTTTTATCAACCAGACATTGATTTAGAGAGCTTAGAAGTCAGACCAAATGTTCTTTTAAGTACCCCCCAAGCCATGCGTTTACCCCTGCGATGGATCGCGATTTTACATGGTCGGATACCCGTTGATTTTGCCGCGACAGGCGGTATTCAACACGGTAAAGATGCCATTAAAATGCTCATGGTAGGGGCAAATGTGACAATGGTTTGTTCATCATTAATGAGACATGGCATTGATCATTTACGGGTGATAGAAGAAGAAATTCTACATTGGATGGAAGAAAACGAATATGAATCAGTGAAACAAATGCAAGGTTCGATGTCTCAAATTAATTGTCCTGATGAATCTGCCTTTGAACGGGCGCAATATATGAAGGGAATTCAATCCTATAAACCGCCCCGTGTTTTAGTATAATTTACTGTGGCTATAGTTCTTTTTGAGGAGAAATATAGCCACTAAGTTTCGGTATTAGATCCCCCTAAATACCCCCCACGGGGCTGCGTCACCTGTATTCAGGCTATATTTTCAAGATATTGGTGAAAGATCCCTAGAGAGTTTCTCTATCTTATCTTATTTTATCTGATCTTTCCTTTGTGCCTTTGTGCCTTTGTGGTTCATAAAAAAACACAATTTTGTCAATAGTATAACTAGATAAAATTTCCCTTACTAAGGGCTATTAGGGGGAGCCAATACGACTTATTTAAGTCCTGTCCAAATTGTAATAAAAAGACAAGATCAAAACTGACAATTTTTTATTGTTTCTCAAAAATCCCATAATATGCTAAAATATTTGATTGAAAATGGCATTTATTTCAATAAAAAAGGAGAAAAATATGTCGGAATTTCTTGATTTTCTCAGACATCAATACGCGTATGTTGCCATTGGAGAATTCAAACCCGGAAAATTTGAAGAAGCCAAACAACTCTACGAAAAAGCCGTTAGTACCTATACCCAAGGATTCAAAGGAGCTTATTTATTGCAAGCACCGGGTACGGATAGGGGAATCGCGGTAATTTTGTGGGAGAATGCCGAAGATATGAGTGCGAATAAGAGCGAAGATTATGATAATATATTGAAAGAAATGGCTCCTTTATTCGTCCAATTGCCTAACACTGATATTTATGAAATTGTCAGTGAAATTCACCCCTCCGATGCCCTTTAATTGTCAATAAAAATCAACCGGATGTCAGATCAGACAGCCGGTTGAAATATCAATAATTTTTCTGATTTCCCCTCAGTTTTATCATGGCATCTGTGGAGCATAAAAAATTAATCACTCATAATCAAAGGCCCATCATTAGATAAAGATTCCACCGTAGAATATTCCCCAAAACTATTAAGTGTAGGGACAACAACAAAGGGTAAACAAGCACCTTGTAGCCCCCGTTGCAAACGTCCGGGTGTTTCTTCAAATAAGACAAAAAGAGGATAAATGACTTCACTACGATCGCCATAAATATGTTGATGATGGTGAGGCATAATCCATTCATAACCCTTATCCAACCATACCTGAGATTGCCTCCAACGCCCTAAAAGGGTGGAGAAATCTTCTTGGGGACGATGAATAAAAACTAAAATTTCTACCCCCGTTTTCACTTTCCATTCAGGATCACACATTAAAATTCCCAAATCACAGGGGAGAGATACCGCGTCACCGGGTTTAATACTAACCCCATGATAACCTGAATAAGAAACCCCATCTCGCAAACGTACAATTGGTAAAGGCAGAGTAATTATACACTCATTAGCACGGCGCATACTCGGTATCATTTCCATGTATTGCCGATACTGTTTTAAGAGCGCGATCGCGCTCCTGGCGTCACTATACTCAGCCAAAAGTGCCTCATAATCACATTGTTTAACAGCCATAAGTTAGGTATTAGGTGTTAGGTGTTAGGTGTTAGGTGTTAGTTGGTAGGTATTAGGTAGTAGCCGTTAGGTGGTGGTAAGCACTAGGAAAAAATCTCAACCCTTTTGCCCCTAAAACCTCAAACCTAAAACCCCAAATCTTTGTTTATTACATTTTTTGGAACACCGCGAACATCGGTAAATACATAGACAACAAAATCGAAGCCACAATACCACCGATAACCACAATCATCAAAGGTTCCATCATACTTGTCAAACCCTTAACCGCTTCTTCCACTTCTGATTCATAGAAAACCCCCACCTTCATCAACATTTTATCTAATTCCCCCGTTTCCTCCCCAATCGCGATCATTTGAATAGCTAGAGCCGGAAAAACCTCTTTTTCTTGTAAAGCAATACTCAACATTCCTCCACCTTGAATTGAATTGCGACCATATTCAATAGCTTCAGCAATGATTTCATTGCCCGCGACATCTCGCACAATTTCTAAAGAGTTTAAAATCGGTACACCCGAACGAGTTAAAGTCCCAAAAATAATACAAAAACGCGCAACCGCGGTGGTTTTAAGTAAATCCCCAAAGATGGGAAGTTTCAGAAAAATGGCATCCATTTGATAATGACCTGCCGGCGTTTTATAGTAAGCCTGATAACCTATTGACGCGCCAATAATCCCACCAATAACCATCGCTTGGGGAATAGGAGGCCAGGTAGTGCAGAAGGAACTAATCCCTAACATCATTACCGTAAACGCGGGTAAATCAGCACCAATTTGTTTAAAAATACCCGCAAATGTGGGCAAAAGAAAAATCGTCATCGCAAAGAAAATGATAATCGCGATCATTAACACCGTCTTGGGGTAAGACATCGCGGAATTAATTTCACTTTGCGTCTTCGCGTTCTTTTCCAACAACACCGCGAGACGTTCCAACACTTCATCTAAAACACCACCAACCTCCCCCGCGGCAACCATACTCAGGAATAATTGATCAAACACATCAGGATATCGACTCATCGCGACAGAAAGTTCAGTACCCTGCTGCACTTCCAGATTAATACCCTTAAGCGCGTTTTTCATTTTGGGATTCGAACACTGTTCCCCTAACACAGAAAGACAGCGAATCATCGCGACCCCCGCGTTAAACATCGCGGCAAATTGACGGGCAAAAACAGCCAGATCCTTAACCGTGATCGTGGCCATCGCGATACTAATTTTTTCTTCTATTTGACTAAAGTCAAATCCACCTTTTTTTTTCACTGCTGCATCAGCCATAGCTCACCTCTAAAAAATTGGGATTTTAGCTCTTAGATGGTGTAATTACAGATGAAAATGTTTTCATCTGTAATTACAGATTATTGATCAGAATTAATGACCCCCTTTCACGGGAGTTCCCGCGGGAGCCGGACCGATCAGACGTTCTAATTCATCAGCTTTTACAGCCTTACTCATCGCCCCTTCCCACGTCACTTTATCCGCTCTATATAAAGCAGCTAAACACATTTCCATCGTTTGCATTCCCAGTTTAGCCCCCATCTGAATTTGGGAGTAAATTTGAGCGGTTTTGCCTTCTCGGATCAGGTTAGCAAGAGCGGGACTATTGATCATAATTTCCTGAGCACAACAACGGCCTCCCCCTTTTTTCGGAACCAAGTTTTGACTACAAACCGCGACCAAAGAGTTTGACATTTGCGCCCGGACTTGGGGTTGTTGAATGGGAGGAAAAACGTCTAACATCCGGTCAACCGTTGCCGAGGCTGAGTTAGTGTGCAGAGTTCCAAACACCATGTGACCTGTTTCCGCCGCCGAGATCGCCAAACTAATGGTTTCCAAGTCACGCATTTCTCCCACCAGAATAATATCTGGGTCTTCCCGTAGAGCCGCTTTGAGGGCATTAGAAAAACTCTTAGTATCTTCCCCCTTTTGACGTTGATGAAACAAACTTTTGATATTAGGGAAGACATATTCAATCGGATCTTCCACTGTCAAAATATGTTCTGCTCTGGTTCGATTGATTAGATCCAATAACGCGGCCATCGTCGTTGTCTTGCCAGAACCCGTTTGACCTGTTACTAACATCATGCCCCGCGGTCTTTCCGTCAATTCCCGCAAAATTTGGGGGACTCCCAAAGCATCCGCGTTGGGAATTTTAGAAGCCAAGGCACGCATACAAGTTGCCCAGGAACCTCGTTCTCGATAAACATTGACCCGAAATCGCGCTAAACCTTTGACACCATAGGCGCAGTCTAGCTCCCATTCCATTTCCAACTGCTTGCGCTGCATATTATTAAGCATTTGGAAGATCAGCGTCTGCACTTCTTCGGCGGACAGGATTTCCCCAAACTGTGGTTGAGGCGTGAGTTTCCCACTAATGCGGAAGAAGATCGGCGCACTTGCTTGGATATGGATATCAGATCCACCTTGTTCGACAAGGTTTTCTAAAACATCCTCAATCATCAAACCCATAGCTTTGGTTCCCCAATTACATTTGTCTTAATTTAATAAAATAATGAAGTAACCGTCACTCCATCGGCAAGCAATCTTGTGAGGGTTTTTTCTCTCATCCGCGATCGCTCTGTTGGGTACTCCTGTAGTCTTGAGTTCCTCACTCAAGACGCTCCCTGTCTGACACCGCGTCTCTAGTGTTACCCATTTTATCATATCTTTGGCTGAACCCAGGCCCCAGTCCCCCTCAGAGTCCCCTCTTTGCGGGTTGGGGGGGGAAATATTTTACTTTGGCTTGAGAGGGACTCTCGATTTCAGATTTGAGATTTGGGATTGGCAAATCCTTAACCTTTTTCCATCGAGCAATTAGACATCTTTCAAAAATATATGGTCTTTGGCCGGGTTAGCCTACCCTACAATAATTTTTCGAGATATCTATTACATAACCCTCCCCAATCCCCAATCCCCATTAATCTTGGAAACGAGGAGTCAGACAATAGGGACAATCTCGCCACTCCGGTTTTAATTCCGCGTCACAGGTTTTACAGAGTAAATCTTCTTTTGCCCGTCGTTTCAATTCTGCTTCCAAACCAGAGTCCGTAAACGTCACGCGATCGACTTCCTCAAAAGTCGTATGCCCCTCCCGTACCAATTGGAGACTATAGGATAACAGGGTTTTCATCCCTTCTTCCACCGCGGCCTCTTTTAGCACTTCCGTCGGAGCCCGTTGGGTGATGAGATTTTGCAGACGTTCCGTCATCTTCATAAATTCATAGACACCCACCCGTCCTTTGTAACCAACACCACCACACTTAGGACAACTTTCACCTTTTTCTGCCAATTCTTTGCGTACTTCCATCGGGACAGTATTCGCTTTGTAGAACGTGACATCCTGTTCCTTAGAGGGTGATAAACCATAACGTTCTAATTCCGAAGAGGTCGGTTGGTAAGGAATGCGACATTCACTACAGACTCGTCGCATCAGACGTTGGGCTAATACCCCTAACAACGCGGCACTCACCATGAATGGTTCTACCTCCATTTCATCAAGACGGGCGATCGCGCCGGCTGCATCATTAGTATGGAGGGTCGTTAATACCATGTGTCCGGTTAACGCGGCTTCCAGAGCCGTTTTTGCCGTTTCTTTATCCCGCGTTTCCCCCACCAGCAACACATCAGGGTCCTGTCGCAAAAAGGCCCGCAGAATATTGGCAAACGTCAGACCTTTTTCCCGAATCACCTGACACTGAGTAATCCCTGGCAAGGCATATTCAATAGGGTCCTCCGCGGTACTAATATTAATACCCGGATCATTGAGTTCCGCCAAAATAGAATAAAGAGACGTTGACTTACCAGAACCCGTCGGTCCGGTCACCAAAATCAAACCAAAGGGACGAGAAGCCGTTTCTCGAACCATCTCCAAGGTAGTTGGGTCACTAATTAACTTATCTAAACCCAATTGCGTACTGGAACTATCCAAAATCCGCAAACAGATTTTTTCACCATAACGCGAAGGTAAACTATTAACCCGGAAGTCAACTGTGCGTCCCTCAAACACCCGGCGAATCCGTCCATCTTGAGCTTGACGACGTTCTGCAATATCAAGGTTCGCAATAATTTTAAAGCGAGAGGTAATCGCGGGAATGATCTGTTTAGGAAACCGGAAATACTCTTGTAACACCCCGTCCTTACGCAAACGTATCCGCATAAATTCCTCTTGGGGTTCAACGTGAATGTCAGAGACTTTTTCCGATAAAGCTTTTGCCAAGATCACATTCACAGCCCGGACAACAGGCGCTTCAGTCGCGGCTTTCTCCAGAGTAACCCCGATATCTTCATAATCATCGGCATTCGCTTCCTCTAGTTCACTAACCTCCGCAAAGTCATCCCCCCCCATTTCTAACTTTTTCTTCTTCTCTCGCTCCGCCTGAGCTAAAGCCTTCTTCGCTTCTTCATCTTGATACGCCGAGAAAATGGCTTGATAGTCATCTGGAGTAATGACACGGCGATGAAAGGTTAAATTATGAGGTTGGAGGATACGGCGCAAATTATCTTGAGCTGTCAAATCATCAGGATCGACCATCGCGATCAGAACATGAGGCGGATCATCTATCTGTGACACAGGTAAAAACCGACCCTGACGACACATATCAATAGATATTTTCAGTCGCTCCAATAGTTGTCCTAACTGTTCCGTTGACACAGGATTGAGTTCTGGATCAAACGCTTCTACACCATAGATCACCTTCAGTTCAAACATCTGTTGGTTTTTGTAATGGCGTAGCAATTCTGGAGACAGGGGTTGCCCTGTCGTCGCCTGCAAAACTTCCGTTAAAGGTCTCCCTGACTTGCGACTTTCAATTTGGGCTTGCAGAAGCTGATCGGGGTTGACATAACCTGATTGAATAAGTTTATTGCCAAAGGGAGAGAAATTACCACTTTGGACAATGGCAGTGCTGAGGGGACGGGGGGGGCGAGTGTTTGTCATAATTGCTCTAGTCGTACTCCTGATATAATATTAAGTCCCAAGTAGTTTGCTATCATTGCTGGAGATTCTAATCCGATGATAGCCTTTTACAAATCTCTTCCACAGGAATTTTTCTATAATATTTGGTCTGGGTGTCTCCTTGATGGGCGACAGAGCATAGGGAGCTCAGTCAATATGAAAACACCAACTACACCGGAGAATTAATTCCTTTTTTATTCTATCAAGCAGTGGTTTTAATCGCGTCAAACTATAGTGATTCATTCCTTGAGAAGTTCCTTCACCAGAGCAGATATTCTCTCCTAAACCCCTTGATGACGAGTGCCTGCTAGAATAATGGGGGTTATTTCGCGCAGATATCTATGATCGACGAAGAAAAACAACAAGAGCATGAATCTCCCTCTGGAGAGTCTTCCCCAGAAGTGGGTCAAGTCTCCGCTGAAACCTCCGCTCCTGAAGCCACTACCAGTCCAGAGGTTGACTGGGAGTTACAAGTGGCTCAAGCTTACCGTGATGCAGACGTTTCCCAAGCTCCTACTCCCTCTGCAAGTGCAGGAGACTCTTTGGCGGCTAGTCCGGGTTTGGCCGAAGCTATGGAGTTTTTAAAGGGGGAATTGACGAACGCGACTCAGGAGAATCAGTCTTTAAAGGCTCAGTTAAAAGCCCTTGACGCTCAAATAGAAGATTTGAAAAGTCAAAATTTGAGACTGGCCGCGGATTTTGATAATTTCCGTAAACGGACTCAGAAAGAAAAAGAAGAGTTAGATTTACAGTCGAGATGTTCTACAATCATTGAATTGTTGCCCGTGATTGATAATTTTGAACGGGCAAGAGCCCACATAAAACCTCAAAATGATGGGGAAATGGATATTCACAAAAGCTACCAAAGTGTTTATAAGCAAATGGTAGATTGTTTGAAACGGATTGGCGTTTCTCCTATGCGCCCTGAAGGTCAACCTTTTGATCCTAATCTCCATGAAGCTGTGATGCGTGAAGCCACGGATCAATATGAGGAAGGTTCTGTTATTGAAGAATTCCAACGCGGTTATCTCTTGGGCGATCGCGTTCTGCGTCACTCTCTGGTAAAAGTGGCTACGGCACCGGAACCGACGGAATCTGATACAGAAACGCCTGCGGAAGTCAGTTAACTTATTCAAAAGAAAAATTAATCCACAATTAAAAATGAAAAAAGTTCCCTTTTTTCATTTTTAATTCTTCATACCACAAAAATATCTATGGGAAAAGTCATTGGCATTGATTTGGGTACAACGAATAGTTGTGTAGCCGTTTTAGAAGGGGGAAAACCTGTCGTTATTTCCAATTCCGAAGGGGGACGCACGACTCCTTCTATTGTAGGATTTGGAAAGGGCGGCGATCGCTTGATTGGTCAATTAGCCAAACGTCAAGCTGTTACTAATGCAGCTAATACCATCTATAGTATTAAAAGATTTATCGGTCGTCGTTGGGATGATACAGAGGAAGAAAGATCCCGTGTTCCTTATAACTGTATCATCGGCAAAGATGAAACTGTATATGTGCAAATTCGGGGGAAAACTTTTACTCCCCAACAAATCTCGGCAATGGTTTTACAAAAACTCAAGCAAGACGCGGAAATTTATTTGGGAGAAGAAGTAACGCAAGCAGTAATTACGGTTCCCGCCTACTTTACCGATGCTCAACGTCAAGCTACTAAAGACGCGGGAACCATCGCGGGTTTGGAAGTATTACGAATTATTAATGAACCCACCGCGGCGGCACTTTCTTACGGTTTAGATAAACAAGATCAAGCACAAAAAATATTAGTATTTGACCTGGGAGGCGGTACTTTTGATGTTTCAATTTTACAGTTAGGAGATGGTATTTTTGAAGTCAATGCGACCGCGGGAAATAATCATTTAGGAGGCGATGATTTTGATAATTGTTTAGTGCGTTGGATGGTGGAAAATTTTAAAGAACGGGAAGGAAGTGACCTATCTCAAGATAAAATGGCTTTACAACGGTTACGAGAAGCCGCAGAAAAAGCCAAAATAGAATTGTCAAATAGAGACACGACTAATATTAATTTACCCTTTATTACCGCGAATGAAAAAGGGCCAAAACATCTGGAAATGGAATTGACTCGTGCTCAGTTTGAACAATTGGTGAGTCATCTCATCCAAATGACGATTGATCCCGTTACTCAAGCCCTCAAAGATGCCGCATTGACTATTCAGGATATTGATCGGATTATTTTAGTCGGCGGTTCCACTCGCATTCCCGCGGTGCAAAAAGCCATTGGTAATTACTTTGGTGGTAAATCTCCAGATCGGTCCGTTAACCCCGATGAAGCCGTCGCAGTTGGAGCCGCGATTCAAGCCGCAGTCCTCGGTGGGGAAATGAAGGATATCTTATTATTAGATGTGGCTCCCCTCTCTCTGGGATTAGAAACTTTAGGGGGTGTGTTTACCAAAGTAATTGAACGTAATACAACTGTCCCAACCAGTCGCGCACAAATGTATTCAACGGCAACAGATGGACAAACATCAGTGGAAATTCATGTGTTGCAAGGGGAACGAGCTTTAGCTAAAGATAATAAGAGTTTAGGGCGGTTTCTATTAACAGGAATACCCCCCTCGCCACGAGGCGTTCCCCAAATAGAAGTAAGTTTTGACATTGACGCGAATGGAATCTTGAATGTTTCCGCCCAAGATCGGGGAACAGGTAAAGAACAAAGTATCCAAATTCGCAATACAGGGGGATTAAACCAAGACGAAATTGAGCAAATGCGTTTAGACGCCGAAATCTTTGCCGAAGAAGATAATAAACGCAAAGAAGTGGCAGAACTGAAGAATCAAGCCGATACTCTGTTATATAATTATCAGTCGACTCTCAAAGATCATGGACAATTAATTTCCGATACTTTGCAGGAAGAATCTGGTAAGGTGGCAGAACTCCTACGCGGGGCGATCCAAAACCCCAATATCTCCCCCGAAGAGATGAAAGAGGAGTTAGAAACCTTCCAGCGTGTTCTCTATGCTGTGGGAACCGCGGTCTATGAACAGGCTCTCCGTGGGGAACAACCAACGGTGCTCGAGGAAAATTCCTCCGCACAGCAACCCGAAGGCCTCCTGACTTCCCATAATCAGGAAGAGACTCCACCACAGTCATCAGAAGAAACGGCAAAAGACTCTCAAGAGAGTTAAAATAGAAAAATGAAAAATTATCTCGCAAGGGTTATAATTTTTCATTTTTCCCTGTGGGACTCCATTTGAAGTCCTTTTTTGTGTATTATTTTCTTATTATTGACCTCTAGGCAAGCAGCTATGGCCCGCGATTATTATGAAATACTCGGTGTTTCTCGTGATGCAGATAAAGAGGAAATTAAGCGCTCCTACCGACGCTTGGCTCGCAAATATCACCCAGACGTAAATAAGGAACCGGGTGCAGAAGATCGGTTTAAAGAAATCAATCGCGCCTATGAAGTTTTGTCTGAACCCGAAGTCCGTGCGCGTTACGATCGCTTTGGAGAAGCGGGACTCGGTGGCGCGGGTGGTGCGGGTTATCAAGATATCTCCGATAGTTTCTCTGATATCTTTGAAAGTTTTTTCAGTGGTTTCGCGGGAGGAATGGGGGGGCAACAACGCCGTCGCTCAGGTCCGGTCCGGGGTGATGATTTGCGTTTAGATTTGCGTTTGGACTTCCGTGACGCGGTGTTTGGTGGCGAAAAGGAATTACGCATTAAGCATTTAGAAACTTGCGAAACTTGTAATAGTACCGGGGCAAAACCGGGGACTCGTCCCCAAACCTGTTCCACTTGTAGTGGTACTGGCCAAGTCCGTCGCGCAACCCGCACTCCTTTTGGTAGTTTTACTCAAGTGTCTGTCTGTCCTAATTGTAATGGTACGGGACAGATGATTGAAGATAAGTGTGATACTTGTGGGGGTCGCGGTCAAAAGGAAGTGACCAAAAAGTTGAAAATTACCATCCCCGCGGGTGTTGATAATGGTACTCGTTTGCGTGTCTCTAATGAGGGGGACGCGGGTAAAATGGGTGGCCCTCCTGGGGATTTATATGTGTTCTTGGCCGTGGATGATGACCCAGTATTTAAGCGCGATGGGATTAATATTCACTCGGAAGTGAAGATTAGTTATTTACAAGCGATTTTGGGTTGTCGCATTGAGGTTGATACGGTGGATGGACCGAGTGAATTATTGATTCCCACAGGGACTCAACCGAATACGGTGTTGACGTTGGAGAAAAAGGGGGTTCCTCGTTTGGGAAATCCTGTCAGTCGTGGGGATCATTTAATTACGATCGCGATTGATATTCCCACTCGCGTTAGTAATGAGGAACGGGAGTTATTAGTGCAGTTGGCGAAAATTCGTGGCGATCGCACCGGAAAGGGGGGTTTTGAAACTTTCTTAGGGAGTTTATTTCAAAAATGAGTCAGTCATCCACTTTAACGCGGGAGATTTTGGATTTACGAGGTACGCCTTGTCCTCTTAATTTTGTCCGAACGAAGTTACGTTTGGAGCAGAAGACTCCGGGTAGTTTATTGGAAGTCTGGTTAGATCCGGGGGAACCGATTGAACAGGTCCCCGATAGTCTGATTATGGCGGGTTACACGATCGCGTCTATTGAGGATCGTTGTGATTTTTTTGCTCTCGAAATCAGACGTTAAATACTTATGAGAGGTGAAACGATCTCACAAACAGAAACACAGCTATCCGCATCACAGTTAATAGGGACTGTGATCGCGGTTCAAGCTAATTTTTATCAGGTTCGTTTAGAGGGGGGTAAGGAAGAAGGAAGAGGGAAGAAGGAAGAAGGAAGAGGGAAGAAGGAAGAAGGAAGAGGGAAGAAGGAAGAAGGGGATTTTGTTGTTGATGGAGAGGAGACTGGGATATCTCTGGCTTCTGGGACTCTTCTTTGTACTCGACGCACTCGCTTGAAGAAAATTGGTCAACAGGTGATGGTGGGCGATCGCGTAATTATTGAAGAACCGGACTGGATGGGGGGACGGGGCGCGATCGCGGAGGTTTTCCCCCGTAAAACAGTATTATCTCGTCCTCCCATTGCGAACGCGAATCAAATTCTTTTAGTCTTTGCGTTAGCTGAACCGGAGTTAGAACCTGTCGCGTTGAGTCGTTTTTTAGTCAAGGCTGAATCGACGGGTTTAAATGTCGCGTTATGTTTAAATAAATGCGATCTTGTCTCTGAGCAACAACAACAATTATGGCGCGATCGGCTTTCTCTTTGGGGTTATACACCAATTTTTATTAGTGTGGAAAAAGATATCGGATTAGAAAAGGAAAACTCAGAATTATATCAACAATTAAAGGATAAAATTACGGTTTTATGCGGACCTTCTGGTGTGGGAAAATCGAGTTTAATTAATGCTCTTATTCCCTCGATTAATTTACGAGTGGGAGCGGTTTCGGGTAAACTCAGTCGTGGCCGTCATACCACTCGCCATGTGGAATTGTTTGAATTACCAATGGGGGGACTGTTGGCGGATACTCCGGGTTTTAATCAACCGTCCCTGGAATGTGCGCCCGAAGAATTAGTCCATTATTTCTGGGAAGCGCGATCGCGTTTAGACTTAGGGCCCTGTCAATTTAGTAATTGTCTGCATCGGGATGAACCTAATTGTATTGTGCGAGGGGATTGGGAACGTTATCAACATTATTTGGAATGGTTAGATGACGCGATCGTGCGTGCTGACGCGTTACAACAATTAGGCAATGTCGAGTCTAGTTTGAAGCTCAAAAGCAAGTCAGACGGGCGGCGAGAGTATGAACCCAAATTAGAGAGTAAAAAATATCGACGCTCTTCACGTCGTCTTCAGCATCAAAATCTACAAGAACTTTGTGAAGAGATGGAGGGTGATTAGGGAAGGAAGAAGGAAGGAGTAATGAACCACAAAGGCCGATTAGGGCACAGAGGAAGAAGGAATACCTCAAACAGAAAACCCAGCACCTAACAACTGAGCCTTCGACATATAATCAGGCATGGAAAGAAAGACCGAAAAACAGTGAATATTCAAGAAATCTTCCAAAAAGGGGGCCCGTCCATGTGGCCACTCTTACTTTTATCTATCTTGTCAGTCAGTACCATTATTGAGCGTTTATGGTTCTGGTTTAACCTCTTGGCTGAAGAAAAACAAATTGTCAATCGTATCCTTGACGCGGCGCGTCGAGATTGGGGCGTCGCGTTTGAATTAGCCCGACAAGCCGGCCGACAACCCATTGGCCGCTTTCTCTATGCTCCTTTACGTCTCGATCGCGCAGAGCCAGAAGTGTTTCGACTCGCCCTTGAGTCCGCGGCCGATGAAGAGTTAGCCTCCATGCGCCGTGGTGATAAAATCCTCGAAGCCGTCATCGCCCTCGCGCCCCTATTAGGTTTGTTGGGAACGGTGTTAGGTTTGATTAACTCCCTGGGTTCCATTCGTCTCGGTGATATCGGAACCGCGGCAACCGCTGGGGTGACATTAGGGATTAGTGAAGCCCTCATTAGTACCGCGACAGGTTTGATCGTCGCGATTTTTAGCTTGGCTTTCTATCGAGTTTTTCAAGCATTTTTATTTAATCAGGTGAAAGTGTTTCGCAGGGCGGGAAATGAATTGGAGTTACTCTATCGCCAGCATTGGTCCGAACTTCACCACGATCGCGATATTGACATAGAAAGAAATCCCGTTTCTCCATCAAGGAGTCTTTCCCTCGATGTGGGCGAGCCTGAGATACCCCCGCGTAAGTCTCCAACGGAAAAACGGCAAAAGTCAAAATTTAAAGACGAATCCCCCCAACCCCCCCAAGCTCCTCGGAGTGAGGCCCTTGGGGAGCCAGATGATTCTCCTTCCGATCATTAACGATATTCCCCATGAAAATTCACTTAGATAGTGCAGAGGAAGAGGCTCGCATTGAACTAATTCCCCTGATTGATGTTATTTTCTGTATTTTGACGTTTTTCCTGTTGGCCGCGTTACAGTTAACTCGTCAACAGGCTATTAGTGTAGATTTACCGAAGGCGAGTACCGGACAACCCCAAATGCGGGAAATGATGGTGGTTAGTCTCGATACTTTTGGTCAAATTTATATTGATCAAATTCCTGTGACACCTCCACAGCTTGATCAGGTGTTACAGAAGTATCAAACTCGTAATCCAGGGGGCTTAATGGTTCTTTATGCTCCTAAAGATGCCAAATATAATGATGTTGTTCAGATTTTGGATCGGATGCGTCTGGTGGGGGGCGATCGCGTAGCTTTAGCGACTCTTCCTTCCGGTGCAGCCTCACCAAGTCCAAGGGCAACACCTGGTAATCCGGGGTTCAATGCACCCCCTACCAGTAATCCGGGTTCGGGTAATCTATTTCCCCCTGCTGTACCCCCCACAGCACCATCGACTCCCAATTTATATCAAATTCCATCACCACAAGGGCAAAATCCTAATTTGCCTCCCCAAGCACCAGGGGGGACTGGCACAATGGATAGTCTACCCCTCGCCCCAACTCCGGGTTCTACACCCGCTCCCTCTCAACCTTAAACCAACGATAGAAGGAAGAAGGAAGAACGAATACTGTAGGGGTAGTGCCCCTGTGCCTACCCCCATCTGTAGGGGTGCCCCTGTGCCTCATTGGTGTCAACTTAACGTCAAACCCTGAGTCTGTCAGGGGTTAAAACCCCTGCCTAAAAGCTAAAGTCCTCTAAAGAGGACTAAATAGATATATCAGCGAAATTCATTCAAACCCTGATTCATAGTGAACGGTATTATAAGCGTTTCAGCTTATTTCGCCAGAAGTCTAATATTTAACAATTTTTTTCTTAGTCCTCTTCAGAGGACTTTAGCTATTAGACAGGGACTTAAGTCCCTGGCGGGCTCGCGGGCAGCTTTCGGCTTAAGTTGACACCAATGGCCCCTGTGCCTACCCCCATCCCGAACCCCCAATGTTAACCACCGTCTTTGTCGCTTATTAAATACAAATCAAAAAAAGACTGTCTTTTTGGGGGCAGTCTTTTTTTGTTCAAATCGAGCATTTTGACTCTTGACAAAAAGCTAGACTTGGTGTCCAACAGAGTCCTAGGGAACTTTACCTAGAAATTTCACGTCTTGGGATAGCATATTGGCAACTTTGTCAAATGTTTGTTAACATTCGTAACATATAGCCAGAAACGGTAAGATTTCAGGGAAACCTGATCTTAACGGATACACCTCTGGGGGACTAGGGGAGTCAAACCAAGAATAATTACCCTCTTGGGTGCAACACCTCAAACTCTCAGACATAGCCCACAAGATAAATAAGTCTGGTTTATCCAGATAACTTGATGAAATTCAGGAGCAAAAAGCCATGAACCCTATTGAATTATCCTTGGAACAACAATTTAATTTAGCTTCTTTTAAGACTCAAGTAACGCAAATGAGTCGGGAACAAGCGCAGGATTTTTTGGTCGAATTGTATGAGCAAATGATTGTTAGAGAGACGATGTATCGCCACTTTCTCAAGCACCAGTGGGGCTTAGAACCGGGTGCTTTTATTGAATAATTTACCTGGAGATAACCTTCTTCTTTTATTGTATTCCTTCATGGATGAAGTTAGGGTTTATCGACAGTCTCATGTTTTTCTAACTGTTTTTTGCCGGTTTTTTCCCGATTTATGGGGATGGTTTAATGTGGAAATAATTGATGAGCGATCGACTCCTTAGTGGTTGTTTATTTCTTTCGTTTCCTGATGAAGGTGCTCTGAGATTAAAAAAATACCTATCATTTTGGGCAACTCTAAACAACCTACATTATGAGGAGTCATCCTCTCTCATTATCAAGTATGCTTGTCACCCTTAAGCCCCTGTTACTAATCGGAATTTACTTGTGAGATCAAAATTTTTCTTCAGATCTCGGATTTTTTATAAATTTGGAAGATGTCATCGACGGGTGCGATTGTAGCCGTTTTTTTAGTATAAACACAAAGGCACAAAGAACACTGTAGTGCAGGCATCTTGCCTGCTTTCGGGCATAATAAAGTAGTGCAGGCATCTTGCCTGCTTTCGGGCATAATAAAGTAGTGCAGGCATCTTGCCTGCTTTCGAGATCAAGGGCTTCCCGACAAACTGAATGATAAAGTTATTTGATTTTAATTCCTAAGTATTGAAAAAAGCAAGACAAAAATGTGATTTATTCGATAATATTCTGTGCATAATTCTAATTTTTAAAAGTTAAAAGTCTAGCTTGCACCGATTCTAAAATAGAATCCCTAATAAAAGCACTGGCTTTAATAATTTCTATGCCAATTAATTCCCCTGTTTCATTCAATTCTGCCGTAATATTTGGACTAATTGCTACCTAGGCTGCTTCTGGTTCATTAGCCAGACTTAAATGCAGAATATCCTCTTTTTCAAAATAAGTCATTTTCGCCTTATTATAGTTGCACACAGTCATTGACGGGGGGGCGCGGTTCGCTCGGATAAATTGGCTGACTATCTCATCTATCTCCCCGCGACATTCTCTCTGATGAAGTTTAAATTCCAAGTTATTGCAACGCACGGTGATGTGGTAGCAGTGGGAGCGTTGGAGATCGCGGCAGGGGCGGGGCATAAGTGGCAAAGAGCTAAAAAAAAAAGCCCCCAAGTCCTTGACAAAAGTCTTGGGGGAATGTGAGATTTATTTAGGTTGGCACTGTACGGGCACTGACGTGCCACCGCAACAAGGTTGTGGAACACACAGGCGGAGACATCAGTGTGTGGTGTGTGAGTGGTGTGTGGAGTGGGCGTCCGCCCGACTCAACCACCCAATCCCCATCCCCACTCCGCGCGACTTCGCGCGACTTATAGGCAAACCACTGTGCCAGCAGCATCAACCCAAAAACATGTTAAGTCTGCGGTACCCCTTGGTACACCGCCCTCGGCTGAGGCCGGGGCTTGGCTCATCGGAAGGAAGCTGGAGGCGAGCAAAGCGGCGATCGCGAAGCTTTTCAGCTTTCTCATTGAATTATCTCCTGTGTGATTGTGATTAGTCTGAGATTAATTGTCCATCTTCATCTACATCAGTGATCGGGGTCACTTATGATCTGTGATCTTTTTTGAGGGGCTGATCTTTGATCAATTGGGTAGGCACTCTGCTGGGCTGGCACTTTCTTTTGGGGATACCGCTCTCTTGAAACAAGAGCTAAGAAACTGGGTTTATCGCGGGTTACGGTGGGTAAAAATGACGATGCTTAACTTTTCTTTGTGCCTTTGTGCCTTGGTGGTGATACATACTATGAATATTTTGAACCACGAAGACACTAAGACACTAAGAGGATAACCCGGAGCATCTCCTAATTGTAGATTGGTAGTGGGAGCGTCTCGCTCCCTATTAGATCCCGCGGGGGTTTCGGGTTTTGGGGCAACCACGGGGGGATTGCCCCGACAAGATCATCCTTAATTGTGCAGAATTCCTAAAAATTAAGCAACCTTCACTAACTCTTTTTCCGACTTATTTGGCATGGGCGCATTTAACGCGTCTTCCAAATCAGCCTTGCCTAATCTCTCCTCCAAAATATTCATCACTTCTCGACCAAAATTATTAGGATCGCGTCGCCATGCTTCTAAACAAATTTCCCCAAAAAATGAGCCGAAAGGTTCAGGATTCCATAATAATTTGCGGGCAGTCCAAGGCATTAAACTCATGGGATTATACCCCGGTTTAATGATATCCTGTTTAAAGGCATATTCCTCTAATAAAGTATGGGGTTGTAATCCGATAAAGAAAATCGCAGGCTCTACTTTATCGACTCCGAAAATGCTTTCTAATTCCCGATGATAGGCAATAGTCTGGCGAATGGTTTCAACGGTTTCATCTATGACATTAAAGGAGTAATTAACGGAAACTATATCATTAAAACCCGCGGCTTTTAAATCTCGACAATTTTCCAATACAACTCGCAAGTTATAACCCATTCGCATTTTTCTGACAAGTTCCTGGGAACCACTGGTAATCCCGATTTCAAAATAATTCATTCCGGTTTTTACCATTAAATCACATAATTCTTTGCTGAGATTATCTGCCCGGATATAGGCGGCCCAGTGAATATCTGTCATCCCCGCGTCCACTATTTTCTTTAATAACTCAATGGCATCATCAATGAATTTCCGTGCGGGAATAAATTGGGCATCGGTAAACCAGAAATTACGAATACCTCGATTATATAATTGCTGCATTTCGGCAACGACTTCATCGGAGGGATTAATCCTGACTTGTTTGCCTTCTATGACTGTATAAATGCAATAACAACAATTATGGGGACAACCGCGTTTGGTTTGTACTCCTATATAGAAGTCTCCATCTTGGAGATAATATTGTAATTCTGGCCAAATGGTTTCGATGTAATTGTAATTACACGCGGTTTTTTCGATGTTGCTGGGTTTTTCGTGGATGAGTCGATCGCGGGGTGTGGTTTCTCCGACAACGTAACAACGCTCATCGTGAAAGTTTTCACCACGTAACAATTTCTCTAATAAAGTCTCGCCTTCACCCACAGAAACGATACTGCCCTTGGGTAAACTACTGCCTAACTGCTGATAAAACACACTCACAGCACCACCACCCACGACTAAACGGGCTTCTGGGTGATACTTTCGAGCGCGTTTTAACCCCCGTGTGATTAAACGAGAATTACGCCAGAGCTCCGTATAATAGGAAACCGCTAAACGTAGTCCCCCTAACGCGCCTCGGAATTTAATTAGGGGATTTTTGGCATAGTAAAATTCAAAAGCATTTTGCAGGGGGTTTCCACCTCTCCCACCCACAGGCGCGTAGATTTGAATATCTCGCCAGGAAAAGACTAGGAGCGTCGGTTGAAATTGATCAATACACGCGTCTAGGGCTGAATAATAATCTAAGGGGGGTACTGCACCTAGATCAAATATCCGCTGTTGTACTTCTGGAAATTGTTTATAAATGTGATCCGCCAGATAGACAACCCCAATGGGAAAGATGGGGTTACAGGGGAGGCGAACATAAAGCACTCGATTTTCAACCATTTGGGTATGGGGAGAGATCATGGCGATAGTAATGCTTAAAATTATTTTAACATAACTTTACAATATAGCGGTTTTTTCTGATAGGTGTGAGAAACCGGCTTTCTGTCTCAGGCGACAGGTGTGATCCCGTCGAAGCCCAGAAACCGCGTTTCTATGTGGCAATTGTTAAGAAATTATAAAGTTTTGTCGATGTTGCCCTTGGGCAACAGATAGAGAGTAGGGGATTTTTCCGTAATTGAGGAGAGAGAAGCTCTGGATAGGGGACTCGGATGGTAGTCGGAGCTACACCAATGGGGATCGCGAGGTGTTAAGTTGACTATAAGATAAATTTTTTTAGTACGAGGCTCTTCGGCAGTTATGGCACAAATTCTCGATCCCTTACCTTCTAACACCTCTGGCAAGATTCTTTGCTGTTATGTGAATGCGACGAGTCAAATCCAAGTGGCGCGGATTACGAATATTCCAAATTGGTACTTTGAGCGGGTGGTGTTTCCGGGGCAACGTCTTGTCTTTGAATCGGTGTCGGAAGCTCTTTTAGAGATTCATACGGGCATGATGGCCTCTGCTATCTTATCTGATAAGATTCCTAGCGATCGCCTCCAGATTAGTGAGGCGACTCGCAAAGCCGCGGAAACTTCCCGACAAGAGGTGGCAAGTAATCCTGTCAAGACGAATACTAGAGAAAAGTTACTCTCTGCACCTGTACCGGCTTTAACCTCCATTGATTGAGATGGGGATCACAGGAAGGAAGTAGATGTCATGGACGCGATCGTGGTTTTTGGATAACTTTGTTTCTTTTTGTGCAAGGAAACAAGAATGGATAACAAAGCCAAAATTGATTAAATTAATAAAGTTAGGGTTAACGCGGTTTTTCCTTAGGGGCAATAACCGCGTTAACCATTGATCCCGATCGCGCTTTTCATTCTATGTCTAATCTCAATCTGGAATCTTCTACTTTTCGTATTTCTGCACTGATTCGCATTCCTTTATTTACTTTATATATCGCGTTAACCCTCCCTTTACCTTTTTTATCCCAAGTTACCCAAGCTCCGGTTTCTCCTGGGATTTTATGGGGCGCGATCGGCATCGGATTCATCATCCTTTATGGTGCTTTAAGTGAACGGGTAATAGTAGATAATGAAGGGATAAAAGTGAATTATCCGGGGTGGATTCCCGCGTGGTTTCGCAAAGGTTGGGCCTTATCTTGGAGTGATATTAAAGCACTAAAACCTCGTACAACTGGACAAGGGGGATTAGTGTATTATTTTTTAAGTGATAGTGGCGAAGGTTATTTATTACCGATGCGGATCGCGGGTTTTGCTCGTTTAGTGAAAATAGTCGAAGTAAAAACGGGTATTGATACGACGGATATTCGTCCTTTATCTCAACCTTGGATGTATTTAGCATTGTTTGTTTGTACAATCTTACTATTATTCGCGGATATTTTGATTATTTGGACAGCCAAACAAAGCGGATTGTAAGAAATCGGGTTTCTCACAATAGGTTAGCTCAAATAACGATGGGGCTAGTAAGAAACCCGGTTTCTGATTTAGGCTTAAGAAACCCCTCGATTGCTTAAGAAACCGGGTTTCTCACAATAGGTTAGCTCAAATAACGATGGAGCTAGTAAGAAACCCGGTTTCTGATTTAGGCTTAAGAAACCCCCCTCGATTGCTTAAGAAACCGGGTTTCTCACAATAGGTTAGCTCAAATAACGATGGGGCTTTAAGAAACCCGGTTTCTCACTAGCCCTCAGAAACCATCCTTCTGTATGATAGCAAACCCCTCTTTAAAACCTTCTTCCTTCTTCCTTCTTCCTTCTCTTCCTTCTCTCATGTCTAAATTACAATTTTTGGTGCTCAGTGCCTTAGCCTCTGGTTTTGGTTTATGTTCGGTTGTTTTCGCGACTTTTACACTTTTTATCGGATTAAACTTTTGGAGTTTTTTCCGGTTATTTCTTGCCCTCGCGTTTTTTGGCATCAATTTTTTATTTGTTGCCTATTATTATAACGGGGTTAAGCGAGACTTGAAAAATCGTCGGAATCGTGATAAAATCGAAAGATAAACAGTTATTAATATCACTAAAAAAAGTAGTAAAAAAGCAAAATTGCCTGTCCACAATTATATCATCTTACGGTGTGATTGCCATCCCTAGGGGCGGGTTCACCTGTATTCTGGTTATGTTTTGAAAATACGGATGTACCCGCCCTTACCGAGTTTATTCGTGAGGGATTGAAAACCCCGTGTCATCGCATCAGTCTTTTATGGAAACCGCTGATAAACGCTGATAAACGCTGATGTCGGTTGGGTTAAGACTTGGCTGTGATATCCAGTCGGGTTAATCATTAAATATTAATGATTATTTGGACATACCAGAAATTAATTCAGTTAAGGCTTTCCCTGGATCGGGTTGTTTGACAAGTGACTCCCCAATCAGTACCCCGATCGCGCCTGTCTTAGTAACGAAAATAAGATCCTCTGGGGTATGAATTCCCGACTCACTCACCACGACAATACCTTTTTCTTGTATTTGTTGACTCCGTTGCTCTAATAGTTGACGGGTAGTGTCCAGATCAACACTAAAATCGGCTAAATTACGATTATTAATGCCGATCAATTTCACACCTTCGAGGGCTAAAACGCGATCGAGTTCGGCGAGGGTATGCACTTCGATCAGCCCTGTCATCCCCAGAGTATTGATGATTTTGAGAAAATATTGTAAATCTTTATCTGAGAGAATCGCCGCGATCAAAAGGATAGCATCTGCACCGATAATACGGGCTTTATAAATTTGATAGGGATAGATGATAAACTCTTTACACAATAGGGGTAAATCGACCACAGAGCGCACTTTGGCTAAGTTTTCAAAACTCCCTTGAAAGAATTTTTCATCGGTGAGTACGGATAAACAACTCGCGCCTCCTTGTTGATATTGTCTCGCGATCGTCTCAGGATCAAAGTCTTCACGAATAACACCTTTACTGGGAGAAG
Source organism: Cyanobacteriota bacterium (assembly GCA_041172365.1). Taxonomy (GTDB): domain Bacteria; phylum Cyanobacteriota; class Cyanobacteriia; order Cyanobacteriales; family Microcoleaceae; genus JBEDKD01. Next base: position 30,308 of record JBEDKD010000406.1, read on the forward strand.
CTTTTTTCACTTCAGCAATAACCGCGGGTTTGGTTTTACCTTCCCGTAACGCGGCTAAGAAATCACGAATCGGAGGAGCTCCATCGTGGAGTTTTTTCTGTAGTTGAACTAAGGGAAGACGTTCCCGCATTTGCGCGACTTCCGTTTCTTTCTGCCAAACTATTTCTTCTAGGATATGACGGGGTTTTGCCTCTGGATGGGTAATGTTATAGCTGAGGCTTTGGACGGATACCGCGGGGTTTGGGGGACGACGACGAATTTCGATCATAGTTGATTTACTATAAGGGGGCAATTAAGCGCGATCGCGCTTTTTATCAATCGACTCGAACTCTTTAAGCGTATCATAAATAGTAGGGACACGGCACTGCCGTGTCCCTACTTATTGACATCACGATATGAAGAAATACACTCAAGAGGTAATTGATACATTCATATCATGTCTCAAGGTTATTATAGAGGGACACGGCAGTGCCGTGTCCCTACTTATTGACATCACTCTTGAATAGAGGATCTCAACAAAATAATATGAAGTTACAGTCAAAAGATGGTGAACATGATTTCTCTGTATTTATGCGAGTTAATCAACGCTTCCCAGAAATTTTTTCTGTGGGGTTAATCTATCATCCCAAAGACGATCCCAAAAAGATTTGTTTGTTACGTTGTAATGGAGATCATGGTGAACATCGTAATCATATTATAGGTGCTAAACCCTTTAAGGGATTCCACATTCATCGAGCTACATCAGAAGCCATTGATGCGGGAGAGTTACCTGAGCAATTTGCCGAAATTACTGATGCTTATGCTAGTTATGAAGAAGCATTAATATATTTTTTTACCGTGATAAATTTAGATGATTGTCAACGATATTTTGCTAAAATATATCAGAAGCAATTATCAATATTTCCAGAGGAGGATTTGTTAAAATGAATTATTTAGCATTATTGCGAAAACAATTTAACAACCATCTTGATTTTCAAGAAAGACGACCCGGAATTATGCAATTAATCGCCCCTCTTTATCACGAAGATGGAGACATGGTAGAAATTTTTTTACAAGAGTCTCCAGAAAGGGAGGGATGGGTGAGAATATGTGATTATGGGATGACTTTAATGAGGCTTTCTTACTCTTACGAATTAGATACACCCTATAAAGAGCAAATCTTTTACAAAATTCTGGCGGAAAATTTTATTGATGAAGATGATGGTAATTTGTATATTGATGCTCAACCCGAAAGTTTATATCCAACGGTTTTACAATTTGCTCAGACAGTCGCGAAAGTTTCTAATATGAGGATGTATCAACGGGAGGTTATTCGTAGTTTATTTTATGAGATGTTGCAAGAGTTTATCGAAGAAAAGTTAAGAAAGTTTCATCCTTATCCCCGTTTCTTGCCTCTGCCTGTTCGCGTTCAGCGTGCGCGATAGCGCAATCGCGAAGACTTAGAAGTTGATTATCTTTTTGATATCTCTCCTTATCCTATCTATCTTTTTGGAGTCCCTGGAAATGCAAAATCCCGTTTAGTCGCGATCGCGTGTTTGGAATTTCAACGGGCTGACATTGGTTTTAAAAGTTTTGTTGTCCATGAAGACTTTGGAGAACTTAGTAAGAAGGATCAAAAGAGAATTACCAGTGTTGTCTCTAAACAATTTGTCTCTCTTGATGATTTTCGCGAAAACGCGATCGCGTTTTTCGATAAAGAGGATACAGGTGAGAGAAGAAGTGATTTAATTTATTGAACCACAGAGGCCGACTAGAACACAAAGGAAGAGAAATCAAGAGAGGGGAAAGAGTCCGATCGCGTATTTTTTGTTAGGTAAAAAATCGCGAGCCGAACACTTTACCCCAGGGATTAGGACGACAAGATCACTACATTTTATTAAGTTCTCGACGTAACTCTTCGAGTTCGGAATCAACAACAGGGGCTTTCGGTTGAGTACCAGAAGTTTGACCACTCGCAGGAAGCGAACCCCCAGTCGACGCCGGACCGAGACTCATACTCGCCTTTAGTGCCGCCAATTCATCATCTACATCACTACCACCTTCTAGGAGTTTAAATTGTTCTTCCAAACTACTACTCGTACCCGCTAACTCCGCGGACGCACCCGCCCGAGCTTCTATCTGTAATACCTTTTCTTCCATGCGGTCAAAGGAAGACATGGCATTGCTAGTATTGAGGGAGCCAATCGTATTATTTAACTGTTCCTGAGCCTTCGCCGCGGTGATCCGGGCTTTCAGCATATCTTTCTTGGTTCTCGCTTCGGAAATCTTACTTTCCAAAGCCATCAAGTTACGCTTGAGGGTATCAACCTGGGAGGTTTGTTGAGCCAGACTGGTTTTGAGGGTTGTCGCGGTTTCGGTGTGAGTCTTTTTGCGAGTCAAAGCCTCACGCGCTAAATTTTCATCCCCCTTCTGAAGGGCTAATTGAGCCCGTTGTTGCCATTTTTCCTCCTCGGATTGTGCTTGGTTGTATTGTTGTTCTGTACGTTTTTGCGCCGCGATCGAACTGGCTACCGCTTGACGTAACTGCACCAAGTCCTCTTGCATATCCATAATGGACTGCTCTAAAATCTTTTCTGGATCTTCTGCTTTATTCACCAGATCGTTGAGATTGGCCTTGATCACTCGGGTGATGCGATCGAATAATCCCATAATGCTCTTTTTCCTTATAGGGGTGTACGGGAATGGCTCTAGCAGGTTGGTCAGAGTCTCAACTGATGTAGCCCGCGTGCCACTGTAATGAACTTATATTCTCTAGTTTAAAACCATCCTGCGGTTAGTGCAGGATTCTTTGGGGAAATACTTATAGTCAAGTTTACCATGTTTCGCTCTTTATTCCATCTGGGGTGCCGATGGTAACTTAGTTGTATTATTTCCTGATATCATTTTGGCTTTCAATTCTGCTAATTCTACATCTAAATCACTCCCACTTTCTAAGGCTCTAAATTTTTTCTCTATATCACTCGTTCCTAAATTCGCGATCGCGTCGGATTGAGCTTCTAATTGCATCACTTTTTCTTCCATCCGTTCAAAGGCATTTAAAGAGCCACCACTTTTCATATTACCCATCACTTCATGAAGACGTTCTGAAGCCTTCGCGGAACGAACCCGCGCAATAAACATATCTTTTTTGGCTTTCGCTTCGGAAATTTTACTCTCTAAACCACGCATATTATCTTTCATTTGATTGACAATTGCACCATGTTGCTCAATTTGCGTTTTGAGAGTATTGGCCATTTCTTGATAAGATTTACGCCGAGCCAGAGCTTCGCGGGCTAACCTTTCATCCCCCTTTTGTAAGGCTAATTGCGCCCGTTGATACCATTCCTCAGAGGTTGTTTCTGCTTGGTGATATTGTCTTTCTGTGCGTTTTTGAGACGCGATCGCGCCCGCGACGGCCTGTCGCAGTTGTACCAGATCCTCCTGCATATCCATTACCGTTTGTTCCAGAATTTTCTCTGGATCTTCCGCGGCATTAATTAAACTATTGAAATTAGCCCGAATCACACGCCAAATACGCTCAAAAAATCCCATAATTTCTCCTGAAAATTCATCCCATTTCTCTGGGATAATAATTGTTGAATAAAGCTGATGTAGAAAGCAGATTTCCGAACCTCAAATCGGGAGTTGAGAGCAAAGACGACGGGGGAAAAACAGGTTTCTCAATATAGCACTACCCTAAGACGTTAGGACGTTGTTAATTACTTAAACCATTAATTTTCTTCCTTCTTCCTTCTTCCTTCTTCCTTCTTCCTTCTTCCTTCTTCCTTCTTCCTTCTTCCTTCTTCTTTCTTCCTTCTTCCTTCTTCCTTCTTCCTTCTTCTTTCTTCCTTCTTCCTTCTTCCTTCTTCCTTCTTCTTTCTTCTTTCTTCTTTCTTCCTTCTTCCTTCTTCCTTCTTCCTTCTTCCTTATTCCTTGTGGTATTTCAGGGTTGATAATGTTTTGCCGGAATACCCTTATCCTGAAGTTCTTTAACCAGACGCTCCGCGTCCCCAGGACGATCTAAAGCACCTACTTGAATTTTGACACCATTCGGAAAATCTCGCACATAAGCATCGGGAACCGCTTTACGAGTTTGCTCTAAGGAAGAAATCCCATTAAAATCAATTACCACATAATAATAACCATCCTGAGCCTTGATCGGTTTACCAGCAGGGGGAATACTCGGTTTTGGACTCTGCGCGATCGAAGAGGCTTTTGGACTAGGTGAAACAGACACCCCAGAGGGAGAGGGAGAGGATAAAAGTGCTTTTCCTAAATTATTTAATCCTTGAGATTGACTGGCGGCGTTACTTCCAGGGTTGGCAAAATTACCAGGCGCGATCGGCGCGACAGAAGGAGGGGCCGACGCGTTTACCAAAGGAGTCGGGGAGGGAGTTATACGTCTCCCCACATTACTGAGGGTACTTAAGTCTAATTGCACAAATTCCTTATTCACTAAATTGGGCTTTGATAGAGATGCGGGGCTATTTATTACCGGGGAATTAACAGGAGTAGGAGTAGGAGTATTAGAGGGGGGTTGACTGGGTTTAGAAGTACGGTTAAACGCGAAATTAGGAAGCGCGGAGGGATAAAAAATCACATAGCCCAGTGTGATGCACGAAAGCAGAAAGAGTGATAAGGAGCCAATACCCAAGGGAGTAAAGAGACTATCATTACTCGCGGCTTCCCTGGGAGTGGTGGTGTTGGATTCATCCAAACTTTTCAGTAATTCTGCACTCGACTCCAGATACTTTTCTGGCGCGGGACTACTCTCTGGAGTCGCGGGTTTGGGCGCGGAACTTGTTTCGATCGCGCCTCCAGAGTGGGCAGGTGTAATAGACAAAGTAGAAGGTTTTTCTTCCCCTCCCCCAGAGGCATTGGTGTTTTCTTCAGGAGTTGGAGTAATTAATTCTACCGTTTGACTCGGCGGTTGTAGAGTTAACCGACGCGAAGGAGGAACCCATTGTTCGGCCCGTCTGCGATGACGGCGATACTGGGTTAATTCTTTTTCGAGGTTAATATCTAAAGTCCCCATCACCGCGCTAAGGCTCGGATGTAAGGATGTGGGAGATAATTCTGGAGAAGATGTTACCGAAGAATGTCGATTCATAAAACAAAGGACTGTATAAAATTTTTCTTTAACTTTCAATATATCTTTAGTTTTGTCCTCTTGTCGGTTGGGTTGAGACAATTACTCATCGCTCCGAGTCACCGAGAAAGCTAAAGATTCAATCAAGCCTACATTTTAGATAAAGAAGACGCAAATGCCAAAGAGGTAACTCTTTAATTCTTGTCTGTGATCTGTGTTACATAAACTTGTCTGCTCAATCACATTCCCTTTGCCTCTGGTTTCACTTCTTTATCCTGATCCATCGATCATCTTATCCTCCCCAAATCTTAAATCAAACTTAATCCATATTTCCGGTTTTACTTGATCCCCACCAGGTTTTTCCCTATTCTTTTCTGGCTAGTACCGGGATCACTTCCCCCTTATGTATCCATATATAACAGAAGTATAAAGAAAAGATAAAATTTGTTTTTGGCTTGGGGATCGCTCAAACCCATACACAACAATGCCTCAGACATCATATCGCGTAAAAAGTAATGCTTCATAATTAAAAGTGAAGATGCTGGAGGCCTGAAACCATTATGAAAACCACTAAATGTTTAACCGCGTGTCGTCACTGTCGCTTCTATACCCCAGAGGGGAGACGTGGTGGCCAGTGTGAGCAGCTTAATGTCCCGGTACAAGGTGGATGGGGGGCTTGTTCTTTGGGTGTTCTTCCTTTTGCCCCTTCTTGGGAGTCCTTTGATGAACTTCTGGTTTTGCATAAACCTTCTGTTGTTGTGGAAGAAACTCTGACTCGTCCTCATTTTGAGGTTTACTCGGAATCCTCCTCCAATCCCATCAGTGCCTAAGTATCTCGCCAAACCAGATTTTTATTCTGATTTGACGACATATCTTATAACACAATATCTTCTAATTGTCAATAGTTAAACTATTAAAAATTGTACTTTTTTTACGGTAGCCAAGGGTATTGGCTAAAGTCAGGGGATCGCTTTTCTAAGAAAGCTTGTTTGCCTTCGGAACCTTCTTGAGTCATGTAATACAGAAGGGTGGCATTTCCCGCGAGTTCTTGTAATCCAGCTTGGCCATCACAGTCTGCATTAAACGCGGCTTTCAGACAACGGATCGCGATCGGGCTTTTTTGCAAAATTTCCTCAGCCCAGTTAATACCTTCTTGTTCTAAATTTTCCACAGGGACAACGCAATTTACTAAACCCATATCTAAAGCTTCTTGGGCATTATATTGGCGACAGAGAAACCAAATTTCTCTAGCTTTTTTTTGGCCGACAATTCTCGCCATATAACTAGCACCAAAACCACCATCAAAACTGCCTACTTTCGGGCCAGTTTGTCCAAAAATAGCATTATCCGCGGCAATTGTCAGATCACAGAGAAGGTGCAGGACATGACCTCCTCCAATAGCATAACCCGCCACCAAAGCAATAATAACTTTGGGCATAGAACGAATTAAGCGCTGTAAATCAAGAACATTAAGACGAGGAATACCAATATCATCTATATAACCCGCGTTACCTCGAACGCTTTGATCCCCACCCGCGCAAAAGGCATATTTACCATCGGTGTGAGGACCCGCACCCGTAAATAATACAACTCCTATTTTGATATCTTCGCGAGCATCAGCAAAAGCATCATAGAGTTCAAAGACGGTTTTCGGGCGAAATGCGTTCCGCTTATCGGGACGATTGATGGTAATTTTGGCAATTCCACCACTTTTCTGATAAAGGATATCTTCGTAAGTTTTCGCGGTTTGCCATTCGATTTGTGTCATGGGGATTTGCGATTTGGGATGTGAGATTTGGAATTTGGGATTAAGCTCGTGGATTTCGCTCAGAGAAATGAAAAATTCTTTTAGGTTTGAGATTGTCTATGCTAAATTTTGGGATATCTAAGCTTAATCCGTTGTTAGCCCTTGAGATTTTATCGTGAAATGGGAAATGGACGATCGCGATTACTTAAGACACTGTGAATGGATGCGTCACGCGTTAAAGTTAGCCCAGAGCGCGGGGGACGCGGGAGAGATCCCCGTTGGGGCAGTTATTATCAACTCTAAGGGTGAATTGCTCTCAGAAGGAGAAAATCGTCGGGAGAGGGATCACGATCCCACCGCCCACGCGGAAATACTCGCCTTAAGGCGCGCGGGGCAGAGCTTAGGAAATTGGCATCTTAATGGTTGTACTCTTTATGTGACATTGGAGCCTTGTGCCATGTGTACGGGCGCGATTATCTTGGCACGGATTGGGTTATTAGTCTATGGAGTAGACGATCCCAAAACTGGCACAATTCGCACGGTGGCTAATCTTCCCGACAGTGCTTGCTCTAATCATCGTTTACCTGTATTAGCTGGTATTCTCGAATCTCCCTGTCGTCAACTCTTACAGTCTTGGTTTGAAGGGAGAAGGAAGAAGGAAGAAGGAAGAAGGAAGAAGGCGGAGAGGGAGGAGAGGGAGGAGAGGGAGGAGAGGGAGGAGAGGGAGGCTTACAAGGGTAGGTTTTTCGGGTAGAAAAATCCTGACTTCCAGACTGGGGTAAATATTTGGGCGATTCGCTTACCAATGAGGCCAAACGGTTACTGCATCAGGGTTTTAGAAAAAAACCTACCCTTGTAATATCTCCTCCTGCTCCTCCTGCTCCTGCTCCTGCTCCTCCTGC
>JBEDKD010000407.1:0-4828 GCA_041172365.1 Cyanobacteriota bacterium
TATTAATATTTTTTCCTACGGAATTTTAGATTTAGAAGGGCAAAATATTATGGATACTTATACACCTGAGATCGGAAAAAATGAATCACATTTTGATTATTTTAAAGAACCTATTAATCGGGGATTTCCCTATGCTTCTTCTGTCCATATTTTCGAGATTTCCGAAACAAATACAAGATTACAGATTTATTTTAGTAGTCTTATTCGTAATGAAAAAGATGAAAAAGTAGGAGTTTTACGAGTCTGTTATAATGCTACAGCTATTCAACAGTTAATTTCTCAAGAAACCGGTATCCCAGACTCAAAGTCTTTCGCCATATTACTCGATGATAATTATATTTATTTAGCTCATGGTTCCGATTTTGAATTAACTTTAAAATCCGTTGTTCCCCTCCCTTCATATCTCCTACAAAAATTACAAGCCCAGGGACGTTTACTTAATATTAAACCTGAAAACAATTCTGTCAACTTACCAGAATTAAAAAAAGCCCTTGATAATTATAATCAAACACCCTTCGCGATCGTGCGACTTCCTGAAACAAATAATCAATATAATGCGATCGCGATCGCGAAGATGAAAGAAAAACCGTGGTTTGTGATTTTTTCTCAGCCCCAGTCTGTCTTTTTAGGACTAATAGAAGCCCAAACTCATACGGCGTTATTATTAGCCTTAATCATGGGCGTAATTGTCACAATTATCGCGATAATTTTGGGAGAAAATTTAGCAAATCCCATTCTAATATTGACTCAATATGTTTCCCAATTTACCGCGGGAGATGTCACAATTCGTGTTCCCGTTAAATCCCAAGATGAAATTGGCACTTTAGCTAATACCTTTAATAAAATGATGGAAAGAATTAATATTTATACAGAGAATTTAGAAGTTAAAAATGCCGCGTTATCAAAAGCTGAAGCTCAATTAAGAGAAACCAAAAGTCGTCTGTCTCAATTTTTAGAAGCCATGCCCGTTGGTATCTTTGTCTCTGATGCTCAAGGGCATCCTTATTATACAAATAATCTCGGCAAAGAATTGCTTTCCCAAGGTATTATTTCTCCTATTGAGAGTGAGCAGTTACTACAAATAAATCAAATCTACAAAATGAGAAGTAATGAAACCTATCCCGTAGAAAATTTACCCATCTTTAAAGCTTTGAATGGAGAATCAACCTATGTTTGTGATCTGGAAATTGCTCTGAATAATAAAAAAGTACCCTTGGAAGTTTGGGGAAAGCCAATTTTTGATGAAGAAGGTAATGTCGCTTATGCGATTATCGCGTTTCAAGATATTACAGAAAGGGTGACAATAGAAGAAGAGCGAGCTCATTGGATCGATGAAATGTTTAAGATTAATTGTGATTTAGAATTAGCCTTAGAATTGGAATCAAATTTAACTAAATCTTACGGGAGATTTGTCCCCCATCAATTTCTCTATTTTCTCGGACATGAAAGTATTTTAGATGTAAAATTAGGCGATCAAATTCAAAAAGAAATGTCCGTATTATTTGCTGATATTAGGGATTTTACGGAACTTTCCGAAAAAATGACTCCGGCAGAAAACTTTAAATTTATTAATGCTTATTTGCGGCGCATGGAGCCTTGTATTACCGCCCACAATGGGTTTATTGATAAATATATTGGTGATGCTATTATGGCTTTATTTAGTGGCAACGCGGATGAGGCTGTTAAAGCCGCGATCGCGATGTTACACTGTCTGACGGAATATAATCAACATCGATCAAACATAGGGTATGACTCGATTAAAATCGGCATTGGTATTAATACCGGAATTTTAATGCTGGGTACGGTTGGCGGAGAAAATCGTATGGAGGGGACTGTTATAAGTGACACGGTGAATTTAGCTTCCAGAGTGGAAAATTTAACTAAAAATTATGGAGTGTCTTTATTAATTACTCAACAAACTTTTGATAAATTAGAAAATCCTAGAGATTATGCCATTCGTATGATTGATACGGTAAAAGTGAAGGGAAAATCAATCGAAGTAACGATTTATGAAGTTTTTGATGCCGATCCCCCAGAAATAAAAGAGGCTAAATTTGCCACGATTGATTTATTTTTAGAAGCTTTTGACTTCTGGCGTAAACAACAATATCAGCAAGCTAGATATTGTTTTCAAGAGTGTTTACTCCGTAATCCCTCCGATACCGTCGCGCAAATTTATTTACAATATTGTCACGATATATTGCAAAACTGAACTTCGTGAGAGGATAAACCGGGTTTCTTTGTCAATAGAGCCAAAATCTCACCCTTTCTTTAATAAGTACGGTAAATAAAATGAACCACAAAGACACAAAGGCACAAAGGATAGAAAGGAGTGTTGGTGATGATTTTCTTTTGGAAAAAAAGGGTAATGGACTATTTATTAGTATCTTGAAAACATAATCTAAATAGGGGTTTACCCGACTCTTTTTTCCTGCCTTTGTGTCTTTGTGCCTTAGTGGTTATACCATTTTGACAAAAAAATTGTAGCAATAGCACCCCTACAGATATGATATATATAGACGATTTTCCCTCTCGCATCACTTTTGAAAATTGGTAGAAAAACCAAGTTTCTTCAACAAGACTAAACCAATTTTTTCCTATTGATACTCAGTGGATGTCACTCTTACAGGCTAATTATGGCAAGTGCTTTTTTATGAGCTACCCACAAGGGAGGATTCGGGCGCCGATATTCTTTCGACATCTCGATAAACTACTGTCTCGATAAACTACTGTAGGGTAGCCTTAGCCTGCCATTGATCCGATTTTTAGGAGATGTCTTTTGTGTAAGAGAAGTGTAAGAGAATTAGTTTTTAAAAACAATGAGTAGGGTGGCTATTGCTTACCCTACTCATTGTTTGATATTATTTAATACCCCCAGGGGAATTCGAATCCCCGTCGCCTCCGTGAAAGGGAGGTGTCCTAGGCCTCTAGACGATGGGGGCTAGGATGTGTTTCTGGGTTTATACGACACTTATTTCCGCGTTTGTTTTTGCGTTTTGTGCGTTTTCCCTTCACACCTTTAATACCTTAACGGATCTTTCTGTGCTTGTCAACTACTTTTTCCAAAATTTTTGATTTTTTTTTCCAGAGCGGCTTAAAGCCTTGAAACCCTTACTCCGAGAGGGAAAAGAAACCTGGTTTTTGCCTGACACCTCTACCCCAGTGAGGATGGTGGGAGAAAAACCCCCTTTGAGACGATCGCGCCTTGCCCTAGACAGAGAAACCTGGTTTTTGCCTGACACCTGTACCCCAGTGAGGATGGTGGGAGAAAAACCCCCTTTGAGACGATCGCGTCTTGCCCTGGGGAGAGAAACCGGGTTTTTCAGTCACTTCTGTGCCCTAGTGAGGATGGTGGGAGAAAAACCCGGTTTCTGATTCACGATCGCGCCTTGCCCTAGGGAGAAATCTGGTTTTTGCCTGACACCTGTACCCTAGTGAGGATTTGGGGAGAAAAACCCGGTTTCTGACGGCCCCCAGTCCCCGTGCCCCAGTCTCCTATCCCTTATCCCCTATCACTACAATAAGCTTGAAGCACGCGGATACAATTGCCGATCGCGCCCAGATGAGTAATTTCATAACCATGAGTATTTTGGGTAGGGAAGCCCAGACACGCGCCCCGCGAAATATGGCCAAATTTCATCGCGATGGAGGCATCACTACCAAAACTATTAATAATCGCCAATTGTAGGGGGACATGGGCGCGATCGCTGGCTTCTCGTATTTCCTGATTCAACCCTTCATCATAAATGCCATAACCATCCTGAGATAGCAAAACGGGAAAAGGATAATCCGCGATGGGATATTCTGGCGCGAGGGGACAAATTTCCAAGGCAATTAAAGCATCAAGGGGTTGACGTTGACTAAAATATAAGGCTCCAATCGCCCCGACTTCCTCCTTGGCTGACGCGACTAGATATACATCAAAGGGGGGATTTTTCACGGTTTCCGCTAAGGCTAATAAAATCGCGATCGAGGCTTTATTATCAAGGGTATAACTGGCAATATAATCTTTAAGACGGAAAGGTTGTTTCCGATGTTTACCCACTACGACACGAGTACCGGGGCGAATCCCCGCGTCGCTTAATTCTTCATCATTACATTTGGTTTCAATCCAAACATCTTCCCATTTTAAGGCTTTATTCTCTTGAAATTCCTTCTGGGGAGACTCATGGGAAATATGACGGGAGCCAAAACTTAAAATCCCACTAATTATTTGTTTATCTCCTAATATATCTACCACCCCTTCCCCATAAACCCAAGGAAAAGATCCACCTAATTTTCGCACTTCGATTCGACCATTATTGCACAGATTTTTCACAATCATACCGATTTCATCTTTATGGGCAGTGATCGCGATCGCGTGTTCGGAATTTCCCCCAGGAATTTTGGCAATAATATTATCGGCGCGATCGTGCCAAGCCTTGACTCCCAATTGATCAAATTTCTTTAATAACCATTGATTAATCGCCGATTCATCCCCACTAGGAGAATGCAACATGACTAATTCGGCAATTGTTTGAAAAAGCCTGTCGTAATCTAACACAATCAATCCTCCTGAAACTTGATAATTTTTTCCAGAAACCGGGTTTCTCAATATATCCTAAATCTATCCGACTTTCTGGGAGAGAAACCCGGTTTCTTTTTCACGAATCCCCTAGTGATTGCTATAATGGAAAGACAAGAGCGCGATCGAGCCCCTTCCCTTCCCCACTCCCACCTATCCCCAGATTATTATACTATGACAGCCATCACCTTAAACCTTAATCCGATCATTAAATTAAACCCAGAGCAATTTTATCAACTCTGTCAAGAAAACCCCGATTTAAAA